>CAYOKF010000142.1:0-4565 GCA_964404475.1 uncultured Dehalococcoidaceae bacterium
CCAAGCGCGCGATAGACATCACCTATCCGGCATCATTCTGGTAATCAACGGAACCACTAGCTGAGCGAAAAGTAACAAGAGGAATGCCTTCTACCAAGGAGATTGCAGGATGGACAATGCGGGTACTGTGATATACACGGAAAAACCAGAGTTAAGGCATCCTGCGATGGTATGTGGTATAAGCGGCTGGGTTAATGGCGGTGAGTCCGCTACAGGAAGCGTCCAGTATCTGGTAAGAAAACTTGGGGCGAAAAAATTCGCTGAGATACCCATTGAACGATTCCATATCTTCCAGACACCGGGGCAACTTTCACTGCGACCACGCGTAAGGGTTGAGAACGGCCTTATTAAAGAGCATAGCTTTCCGCAAAATCAGTTCTACTACTGGGTCAACCCTAAAGCCACCGGTGATTTGATTCTTTTTCTGGGCACTGAACCTAATTTGAACTGGCCGGAATACATAGCTGCCATCCTGAACATAGCGAAGGAGCATTCCGTTACCCGGATCTACCACCTGGGTGGTGTAATGGATAAAACCCCGCATACCAGAGACCCCGGTGTTTCCTGCGCCTGCAGCAACGAGCAACTTAAGGAGGAAATGCAGAAACATGACGTGCGGCTCACCAACTATGAAGGGCCGGGCAGTTTTGGCTCAACCCTGCAATACATCTGCCAGCAGCAGCAAGTGCCTATGGTAGGCTTCATGGTCAGAGCAACCTATTACCCCGAATTCAATGTAGTCATTCCCCACAACCCCAGGGCGATAAAAGCGATAGTAACGAGACTGGACAGCCTGTTCCATCTCAATCTGGACATGTCAGACCTTGATAGAGAGTCAAAAGAGCTTGAGACCAAGCTTGAACTCATGGCCAGCCAGGATGCCGCGTTTAAGACCTACCTGGAAGAACTTGAAAAGGATTTCGCCAAATTCAAGCAAGAGGATTCCTTAGAGATATCCCCCGATGAAGCCATACAGATTGCCGAAGAGCTATTAAAAAGAGGAGAGGAGAAGGAAGAAGAGTAAGATTACAAGCCCGTCCCGGGTGATTTATGCAGATAGATCATTGTCATTATGGCAGCACCGCCAATCACCGCTACCAGATAGCCGTTAATTTTTCCCCTTGCTGTGGGTTGGCGTTATCCTCACCGTAAGCATCAAAGCAATAATACCCACCGCCACAGAGATTATAAAAGCCAGCTGATAGCTGCTGGTAACATCAAATATATAACCGGCCATAAGCGGGCCGAGAGCTGATCCGATGGCATGGCCAAGGCCGGCGACACCAAAGAGCAGACCATGTGACCGCAGCCCAAAAAGCCCGGCGATCAAAGGCGATTGAGACGCAATACAACCGCCACAGGCGATGCCAAAGACAACCGCCAGCAGGTAAAGCATCCAGACCTCTCTGGCTGGTACCAGCATCCCGTAGACGGCTGCAATCAGAATAAAGCCAATAATAAAAACCCACCGGTTGCCGATTTTGTCCCCGGCATGCCCCAGCGCCAGATTGCCCACAATGCTTATTCCACCGAGAATTGACAGTATACCGGCAGCGGTGGCTGGGGAGATTCCCAGGTCAGTGACATAGGGCACAATGTGAATACTGAGAGCTGAATAGGAATACCCACCACAGATGAACATGAAAATCAGCAGCCAGAACTGTCTGGTGCTAACTGCTTCCTGCAGGGAAAACCAACGAGTTTCCAGTTCCAGTTTCTGCTCCGCTCTTCCACCTTCAGCATAGACTTGCCGTTCCATCGAGGGTGGATTTCTTTTGAGGATCTGAGCAGCAAAAACGACAACCACCAGAACAACACCACCCAGAATCTTATAGGACATACGCCAGTCATAAGCAGAAATAAGCCAGTTAGCTGCCGTCGGCGCTATCAAAGCCCCAACACCGTAACCGGTGCTGACAATGCCCGTCATCGTGCTTCGCCTCACCACGAACCATCTCGCTATCATTGACATCATCGGTACCACAATGCCACTCATCCCGATGCCGACCATTATTCCGTTGAATAGATAAAACTGCCAGGCAGTCTCAATTTGTGACATCAACAAATAGCCGGCACCAAGCAGGAAGCCGCAAACTGTCAGCACTACCCGCGGCCCAACCTTGTCATTAAGCGCCCCCATGACAATACCAAGTAGACCCTCCATGAACGCCAAAACCGATGCCGCACCTGAGGTTAGCGCCCTCGTCCAGCCAAACTCGGACAGCATAGGTTTAAAGAAGACACCGAAGGCAACACGCGTGCCGAAAGATACCAGCATGATGCAAAAGGCAGCCGCAACCAGTATATAGCCATAGAAAAACCTGGGCCTGCCGCCCGCAGAATGTTGAACATCCGGATTGGTCAAGATAAAACTCTTCTCCGCAACTTACTAATAACGAACGTCAGAAAACCTGACTGAAAAACCTTTCGGGGAAAGACAGGCTTAATTATAGCACAACCTAATTTTATAAAGCCAGTAACACAGACCTTCACCGTTATTAATTTATCTGCCCGGCATGCGGTAGATAAGGTATATCAAGGTGCTATAATATTATTTATTGACCTTAATATTTACTTAATATTTATGGATTATTATTGTCTGAGTATAGAGTAACTGCTCCCGGCACGAGCCAGAGGCGATGAATAAGACCGTTAGAACAGTTATAGTAATATTGTTGGCGGTGGTTACGCTGGCCACCGGCGGGCTGGGCTGCGGCGGTAACTTGTTAAGCGGTACGCCAGACGACCTTGACGCCTTTGTTACCGACCGTGTGGTCGAGGTACGCCTGGTTATGAAGGATGAGGACTGGGAATACTGCCAGGCCAATGCTCTGGCGGAGGAATATGTGCGAGCTGACTTCTGGTTTGACGGTGAACTGGTACCGGATATTGCCGTAAGGCCAAAGGGGAACTCTTCTCTCCGCTCAACCGTCAATTCAGGGACACCCCGGTTCAGCCTGAAGGTTGATTTCAATCTATTTAACGCGGCACGCAATTTCCGCGGTCTGAAAAAGCTTAACTTCAATAACGGTTTTAAGGACCCCACTCTCATCCGAGAGAAACTTGCCTATGAACTCTTCGAGTATATGGGCATGCCGACACCACGCACATCCTTTGTTGACCTGTGGATAAATGACACCCATTTAGGGATATACACGCAAACAGAGCAGATTGACCAGACCTTTCTCAACCGGCACTTTACCTACACTACCGGTAATCTTTATAAACCGGCAGGGCGAGCCGCTCTACTCGGCTGGACTGAAGCAGACCTCAGTGAACAACAAGCCATAACGGGAACGAACGAGCGTGATGACCCAATTGACAGCCAGCAGATTAACCTGGGCGGCGGCAGACTGAGTGATATCCTCAACGCCCTTGACCAGGACAGGACGGATAGCGAGACTGCCGGGATACCGAATATAGCACCGGGTATGCCACCAAACCCGGGCATGGGGCTACGACCAACTCCAGGGCTAATGCCGGGACGGCAGCAGCTCGATTTTATTGAGGCGATGGCACTGAAAACGAATGAAAATAATCCGGACCATTCAGCGCTGTTTCGCTTTCTCGACGTGCTCAATAACGAGCCAGACGAAACCTTTGCTGAAGAAATTGAGAAAGTGCTGGATGTTGACCAGGTGCTCCGTTTCCTGGCGGTATCAGCGCTCACGGTACATCTGGACAACTACCTCGGCTCAGGCCATAACTACTATCTCTACGAAGTTAACGGCAGGTTTACTGTCCTTCCGTGGGACATGAATGAGGCCTTTGGCACCTTTAGCCTCAACATCGGGCATGAAGGCATCATTAATTTCTTGATAGACGAGCCGACCGCCGGACCAGTCGCTGATTACCCTCTGGCACACCGGCTGCTGTCTCACCAGCCCTACCTGGATACGTACCACGGGTACCTTGAGGCTCTTCTGGACGGGCCGTTCTCAGTGGAAGCAATGCATTCCCGTATCGACGAGTTAACCGATATGATACGCCCTTACGTGGCGGATGATGAATTAAAGTTCTACTCTACCGCAGACTTCGAACGGGGGCTTACCGGAGGTGTGACTGAACCGGCAAATATTCGCCAGGGTTTCCGTCCACAGCCAGGTCTGAGCGTGAGCGACATCGGCTTAAAAGACTTTGTCACGGAGCGTGGTATCTCGGTCAGGGAGCAGCTGGATGGTAAGCGACCGAGCACCGCCAACGGCAATGGTAACGGAGGCGATGCGGGAATGTTCATTGGACTTGATAGAAGAGACAAGAAACCACCGGCGGCACCATCCGGGAGGTGAGCTAACCTACCGGAGACAGGCACTGAGAAATCAGTTAGCCTACCAGGTAACCTTTATACCCAGAATATTTCTCGCTTCGTCCGGAGTGGCTATATCTCTGCCCAGTGCCTTTGCGATTTGAACCACCCTCTCCACGGATTCCACGGGTTTCCTGATATACTCATCCTTATGCGGGTATGTCCAGAACTGGTCTTCTATCCCGATACGCACCAGGTCCACACCAAGCATTATACTCAGCACCGTCATCGGCAGCCAGTTTCTGCCGCCGGTATGAAC
>CAYOKF010000143.1:0-4513 GCA_964404475.1 uncultured Dehalococcoidaceae bacterium
TTCGAACAGTAATAATCACCAGAATAGACTTGGGCGGATAAAACTCCAGCAAGACAGTTTAATGCTCCAGTCCACGCCTCCAGACACCAGAACCGTTTGTGCCGAAGTAGAGAACCTTGCCATCTGCAGAGAGAGCAAGAACACTGGCAACATTGTTGCCATTTGTGCCGGATTGGAGATTGCTAAGTCCTTCGTTCCAGGGATTCCAGCTATTGCCGCTATCGTGGCTGATAAAAATACCTTCACCCTGAGTGGCCAGATAGAGTATGTCGGGTGAAACTGGATCTATCACGATGTTGTAGAACTCGTTGTTTACGTTTAGACCATTGGCAATTTGTAACCAACTGGCTCCGCCATCGGTACTCTTCATTACCGTGCCATGGAAACCTTCTCGTCCTCTGCCCATGTCCTCGCCATTCTTGGAGCAGGCGTACATGATATCCGGATTACGCGGGTCAAACTCGATGTCAAAGACCCACTGTTCCACCGGCCATCCGTTATCCCACATCTCCCAGTGCTCCCCTCCGTCAAGGGAACGATTCAGACCGTTGTACGTGCCAGCGTAAATAACATCCGTATTATCAGGATGAAACACAAGACAAAACACGCCGTCGTTGGTCCAGCCAACATTAGATTCTCGCCAACCTACCCCGCCATCTGTGCTCTTGTATATCCCGGCAGGAAACGTTCCAAGATACATTATCCGGTTATCAGTGGGATGTATCGATAGCGATGTATACTGATACAGCGGACGGTCGTCCCAGATAGGCCAGAAGGTGCCGAAGTTGGCCAGAGCCGGCAACTGCTGCCAGGCAGAGTCTCGTGCTGGATTGCATCGGTAAAACCCATAGCCCATGCTTCCAGCGTAGAGAACCCCCTCTCTGGAGATAGTCAGAGTACGGATTTGTGGGGTATGCAAACCTTC
Source organism: uncultured Dehalococcoidaceae bacterium (assembly GCA_964404475.1). Taxonomy (GTDB): domain Bacteria; phylum Chloroflexota; class Dehalococcoidia; order Dehalococcoidales; family RBG-16-60-22; genus CAYOKF01. The sequence goes on from CAYOKF010000143.1 coordinate 926, forward strand.
ACTGAAGTCACTCCAGGTGATACCACCATCAGTTGTGCAGTAGACCCCCTCCTCAGTGGCTGCATACACTGTCTCTGGAGAATCGGGGTCAACGACTATCTGGTAGACGTGTTTGCCCATCATCTTCCAGTCTTCCCCGTTTGCCGGTATGTCAAGCAGCATCCCATTATAGGACTTGAATATCACCTTGCCCCAGGTGCCCAGCCACATCTCGCTAGTATCGTTCGGGTTGAAGGCGAATGTATAGTAGCCCTGCCGGTATGGGTCATCGGGAATAACGCTTGGAGTGATACCGTTCCGGTCGCGAAAGGTAGCTCCCCCGTCAGCCGAATAATACAGACCACCGGGATTGGAGCCCACATAGATGTGTTCCGAGTTGGTTGGGTCAACCTCAATTTGCAGGCTGTAAACTGCCGGCTTCGGCTTGTTGCTCCGCTCTGCCTGCCATGCTATTGAACCATCTCTGGTACTTAGGTCGCCCGAGTACACTCCGCAACCCTGAGTGCCAACGTATAGTTTATCATCACCCACCGAGCAGGAGGTTAAAACAACTGATCCCAAATCAGTATTTCCCTTACGCCAGCTATTGCCGCCATCGGTACTGACGAACAGTCCATCAAGCAAATCAACAGCGAAGAGCAGTTCCGGATTATCAGGATGTATTCGTATCGTGCGGCAGCTGGCACTGGTGGCCAGTATCTGAGTCCAGGTGGCACCTGAATCAGTCGACCTGTACACACCGGCGCTGCCGCTGAAGACGATGCCATCCGGTCTATCACCCGCCATTCGGGTAAACCATGCCGGTAGAGAGCCGCCCCTGGCTGAAGCATATAGAACAGTGTGGTCTGCAGGATCTACTTCAATGTCATAGGCACCCACATCGGGGAAGTTGTGAATCCTTTCCCACGTCTGCCCTCCATCAAAGGACTTGTGGGCACCGTTTATGTTGGTGGTCACATAGATAATATCCGGATTTTCTTGGTCAACAGCAATGTCAAGTATTCCCTTAGGCAGGCCGTTGGTGATATCCTGCCAGTCGGCACCGGCGTTTTCTGATTTGTATAGTTTCCCCCCTCTCAGTGATGGATGGAAGGTAGCCGCATAAACCGTATCACCTTCAGCCAGCACCCTCATTACCAGCAGGGCTCCATCGCCGCTGAAATCAGCCACCTTTGTCCATGTTTCTCCGGCGTCACCGCTCTTCCAGACTGTCGGCGTGCTGCGGTCGGCGAGGTAGATGACATCCGTATCCTGGATATTCAAGCTAAGTGCCGTCGCTGAGACAGGAGCATCTTCCAGCAATTTCCAACTTGCCCCGGCATCCATTGTTTTCCAGGTGCCACCAAGCCAGGTGCCAATATATGCAATGTCGGAATCATTTGGATCAGCAATCAACTGGGGCTGCCCCCAGACAGTACACATATTAAAGTGCTCGTTGAGCTCTCTCCATCTGTCACCGCCATCATTACTTACAAATACTTTCCCCTCATTCCCGATACTTCCGGCATAGACTATCTCCGGGTTGTTGGGGTCAATAGCAATCGAGACTATGCCTTTTGACTGTGGTACCTCCAGTACTGTTTCCCAGCTATAGCCACCGTCAAGGGTACGCCGCACCATAGCCCAATCCTGGAAAGGCTTGGGGCTATAGCCGCTGAACACTATATCCGGGTTTTGCGGGTGAACAGCAATGGAATAGGTGTAGTCAACGCCGGACTGGTGCAGGAAACGCCAATCATGGCCGCCATTCTCACTCTTGAAGATGCCGAAACCATTCTTCAGGGCATAGACAACATCAGGGTTCGATGGAGCAATAGCCATGGCGTATATCGAACTGTAGCGAAAATCAGGCCAGACTCTGCTCCAGGTTTTGCCCCGGTCGGTGGAGCGGTAGGCATCTGAAACATCGACTATCTCATATATGGCATCAACGTCTGCCTGGTCGGTTACGAGTTCATCTGCCCAGGGGTGGGGCAAACCACCCTTGTTAAGCCAGAGCCAGTTTTCGCCGTAGTCATCGCTGCGGAACGTGCCTTCACCACCAGCGGACGCAGCGTAGACCACGCTGGGGTAGGCAGGGTGCGTTGTCAGCAGGCTGATTCTGGTCAGAATCATTCCTTCGTTGTGGAGTGACCAGGTCTTGCCTCTATCGGTGCTCCTAGCAACTCCGTTCAACAAAGGTATATAGAGGATATCGGGGTCAGCAGGGTGAACAGCCATGTCCTTAATATCGCCAGTGCCTACTCCGGCACGCAATTCATCAAAATCTACTTTCTGCCAGGTTACCCCCTGGTCAGTAGAGCGCCAGATCTGTTGCGCAGAACTCAGATAGATGGCACTGTCAGGACTTTGCTCTATGAACCACCACCATCCCGAGTCCGGGTCAAAGGGATAACGGATGGGCTGCCAGGTATTTCCACCGTCGTGGGTTTTCCACAGGTAATCGTGTTCAGGCGGACGCGGCTCATTGTGAACGTTACCCAGCGAGACATATAACGTTTGCGGGTCATCATTGGCCACCATGACACTGAAGACATCCGTATCCGGGGGCTGGGGTAGCGTTGCCTTTTCCCAGTGCTGCCCCCCATCAGTTGTGTGGTAAAGCCCTCCGTTAAGCCTGTTGCTATGGCCTAGCCAATATTCCTGAGGACCAGCAGCGACAACGCTAGAAATTTCGTCCTCTGTAATGTCCCCAGTAACATTCCGCCAGGTTTGACCGTTATCATGGCTGGCGAAGACCTGTCTATGATGTGTGCTAGCAAGCAGCAAGTCAGCATGCGGGGAGTGAGAAACCGTTACGGCCCGGTCCTCGGGATCAATTACGACCTCCTGCCAGGTAAGGCCATGGTCGTCTGAACGCTGCAGCCCTATACTATGGGAAGCGGCGAAAACCGCCTCCGGAGTAGCTACAATGGAGCGAATGTATGAATCATACTTGACCAGCACCGGTGTCCACGTTTCACCGCCGTCGTCGCTGCGGTAAATTCCCCCTTCGGTGAGTCCGGCATAGACAATGTCAGGCATTTCTGGGTCGACGGCTATTTGGAGAACGCTGGCTCCCTGAGGCCCCGAGGTCTGTTGCCACTGGCTGCTGGATATTTCAACGTTGACGGGTGGTGGTGGCTCGAGAGTTTCAGGTGAAGCAGGTTTGGTAGGGGTAGGAGAGTGAACTTGCTCTGGTGTTGTTGATGGTGAGGGGACAGAAGTATCAGGCTTGGGCTCGGTTGTTTGGGTCGAGGAAGGTATTTCAGCAGGTTCTGTCATCTGAGGTGATTCGGGTACCGGAGTCTGGTCTGGCCCTGTACACGCCCCGACCGTCATTACTATAAGGATAATAATTACGACTCCAAACAGTAGTTTTAACTTGCTCTCGCGAAATTTGTACCCCGACACCATTCCCTCTAATAATATCATAAAGTCAACCGCAAATGTAGGCCTGAATTGGTCAAGGCCAGCGATCAATAAGCAAACGGCAGCAGTTTTTAGCACAGCGGGGGATGTCGTTTCTGTAATTTCGTTCAATCGGATTCTAGTGGGTGTGTGGAGATTGTCTATCTAGTGGAAAAAGCAGCACAGGCCTGTTTGCGG
>CAYOKF010000144.1:0-4511 GCA_964404475.1 uncultured Dehalococcoidaceae bacterium
CGCCTGGTTTTCTTTGCCGAAAATTATAACAGCGAAGCTCTCCTCATAATCAAGCCTGGCGTCCTGTGGAACCGAACTACAATGCTGTCTTAAAATAACAGACACGCCTGATCAGGCAAACCGATAGGTTATATATAAATTACCTCTTTAATTGTCTACTTCCAGTTTCCAGCTACCAGCTAACTCAAAGCTGCAAACATCCTATTTTTCAGGGTTTGGGGTCCGGGTTTTGCACCTGTTCCCTGGGGATGAAAGGAATAGACTTCTCCCAATCAACACCGAAGATGTCAGGTCGCCCCTCGGGGAACATCCGCTCGTAGGGAACCGGAAGCTTGAATATCCTGGCGGCATTCCCGCCCAAGATGAGATTTATCTCGTCCTGCGTTACCCATTCCTTGAGTCTTCGTATCTGTTGCAGGCTCCAGCCCCACCAGTCAGTCTGATAGGTGGGCACCTTGGGCCAGCGTTTCATAAAGAAAGGCGGCTGTGCTGCTGCGGCGTTCCTTCCTGTAGAGCGTGTCATATACTGCGGGACATTACCGTAATCATGGCCCCAGATGAGCTGCGTCGGCCCCACATTCGGGTCATCGAGCGCAATCATATATTGCTCGGCGGTCCAGCTACCGGTTTCAAGGTAAATATTACTGGCGTGCCCCGCCACACGGCAGGAATTCTTGATGGAGCTTTCTTCATGTCCACCGCCATGGCAATAAATGATGGGAACATCAGGGTACTCCCTGGCCAGCCGGGAATAGAGCTGGTTGACGTCCCAGACATAGCCAACAGCGCCTTCGTGCAAATCTATGGTTACCTCATACTGTTTCGCCAGTTCCATGAAGTCGCGGAACTCGGCGAGTCTCTGGTCATAGTCCGGCTTCTTGCTGCGGCGGCACTGCATACCGCCGGGAACAAACTCACCGATGCCCACGTACTTGCCTGTCTTCAGAGCTGCCTCCACCTCATCAACAGCTTCCTGATGGTTGTATTCTACTTCCTCCCGCCACATTTTTATCTTATGCTTCTGGTCACTGCACATGGCACGGAATTTGTCCGGATGTTTATCCACCAGCATCGCCTGCATCTCATTGGTCGTGCCAACTATGCTTGGTTTAAGAACGCACATATCAACGCCGTAGCGATCCATGTCATACAGTGTAAGCGGCGAGTTGTCAAACGGCTGGAGCTCCCCATTCAATCCATTCCAGAGCCCCTGGCGTGCCAGTTCCAGGCTTTTTTCTCCCGCCGGCTGGTATAATGTGGTGATGTGAGCATGAGTATCAACAACGAAACGAGCTTCAGATCTCATTTTAAAGGTCCTCCTTAATTATTTTTCCGGTTCATTTTTAAACCTGATTGCTAAAGATTTCCCGGATGTCCTTTCGCCACTCAGATGCTATGCTTCATTGGCATCACCTACCCAGGAAGCATAATAGCTGCCAGCTGGCAAACGCTCTGCACAGGCATTATAGCACTTAGGATATAGTCCGCTGCAACTGTAAAAACTAAGTTTATTTATATAGCTCGATGTCGCCTAGATTTACGTCTTTTTCCGTACTGATTGATTTTATCTCCTTAAGGCGATAACCATCTTTTTCTATGATTAAAGAATATGTGCCGATATTTAACTTTTCCAGCCAGAAGTCGCCGTAATTATCTGTTTCGGTAACATATTTTTTACCAGTCTCCATGTCGGTCAGGGTGACCGTTGCGCCCTCAATACACTCGTCCTCTTCCGGGTCATAGATAGCCCCGGCGATAAACCTTCCGGGCAAGCCTATATAATATATCCTGGGGCTGGTTTTAAATTCGGGGTGCAATACCTCAGCCTTATCAATCAATTCTTTCAGGTCATCTTCTTCACCGAAGGTCAAGGCACCCGTCGGACATACCTCAACACATCTGGGGTCTTTCCATCCTTTATCCAACAAATGAGCGCACATCGTGCATTTCTGAGATATATTAAGTTCCTCGTTGAAGTAAATCACACCATACGGACATGCCTTAATGCAGTCCTTGCTTCCGGCGCATTTCTCCGGGTCAATGATAACTATGCCATCACCCCTCTTGTATATCGCATTCTGCTGGCAAGCCGTAATACACGGTGCATCATCACAGTGCTGGCAGATATCGTGCATATAAGATATCTTGACCTTGGGAACACTGCCCCGGACAATATCAGTGACCTTCATCCAGAACTGGCCGGTGTCCGGCTGAGGTCTGGCATAGGGTGACCAGTTGTTGTCAACATGCTCGTCCTTGCAGGCAATCTGGCAATTGTAACATCCGTTACACTTGGAAATATCTATAACAAGAGACTTCATCTTTGTTCACCCCCGAGGAAAGAACCCAGGCACGGCCCAACGGTCGGGTGTTCCTGTCTCTGGAATGCCTCCGGATACTTCTTTCTCAGTTTACCCAGGTCGATTTTCTCTACCTCGACCAAAAAGCCGCTCTGGACCTCCCCTGGCGCATTTTTAGAGGTTGTTTTATATGGAGAGATACTGTTAATCGCCCCTCCCCTGTCCAGTTCGCCGGGAACTATCGGGTCATACCTCGCCCCCTTGTCACAATACGCTACGCCCGGCATTATCCTCTCCGTCACGTAGGCGCCACCGAGGATTCCTCCCCTTGCGTTGTATACCTTGACTATATCGCCATTCTTTATATTTCTCTCCGCAGCATCCGCCGGGTTTATCCAGATGGGCTCATAATAATACCCATCCGGTCCTTTAACCTTACAGGTCTGAATCTCCCTCAGCCACGTACAATCGTCAAGCTGGGCATGCACCCTCCACCTTCCATGGTTGGACACTGCCAGCAAAGGATACTTCTTCGCTATTTCACAGCAGAGGTTTTCCTGATGTGACTCACCGTAAGGGACATAATGCGGTACCGGCGGTCTTTCATTATCATCGGGAAAATTATCTTCCAACCTTTGCGAATAGAATTCTATCTTTCCAGAAGGGGTACTCAAGGGGTTCTTCTCAGGGTCCTCATAGAAATCAATCATTCCGCCCCGGTATTTCTTCCATTCCGGGTCAGTGGGCACGACGTAATACCCCTTTTCCTTAAATTCCTCGTAGCTGATATAATCTGCCACACCTGAAGTTTCAAAGCCGTATTTTATCCACTCCTCAATAGTCTTACCCTCGGTAAACTCATCCAGCACACCCATTTTCTCAGCTATCATACACACCGTCTCGTAGTCGCTCCTGGACTCTCCGATAGGTTCGATGCACTTTTCTTCATTCATAAGAGTGCTGAACTGCCCGCTATGGAGATCGTTCCCGATATCATCTTCCTCAAATTTAGTATTGACCGGCAGCAGTATATCGGCAAACAGGCAATCATTCTCCAACCACGGGTGCTGGGCTAAAATGAACTCTATCTTCGGGCTTCGGTACGCATCCGCATGCCGGTGGCCATTGTTATAACACGTTATCAAACAGGGCGAATCAGTCCATATCATGTGTACTTCTGGGTAACCCTCCACGGGATACGTTGTTTTCTTAAACTGGTCCTCAACACGGCCATGCAAACGGACGCCGTACCAGCTGATTGGCGGATTAAGAATCGCCTCATGGACCATGGTCTTGGGGATAAACTGTTTTGACCCCCCTTTAGGAAGTCGTCCCCGAGCCGCCTCAAACAGGCTGATAGCCTTGATGGGTCTGGGCAAAGGACATGCTTCCATATCCCAGCCGGCATTCCACTCAATCATCTTAACCGGATTTGCCCCCGGCTTTCCCAGCCCCTGCATTGCCATCAGCAATACCTCCAGCCTGGCGGGTTCCGTGGCGTATGGCCCCCGGATACAGGGCCCTCCATTGCCGTGTAATATTGACGTTGTCTTAGATGCCCACTCCCTGGCTAATGCTTTGATTATCCTGGCTGGTACGCCGGTTATTTCTTCAGCCCATTTCGGTGTCTTCGGAATCCCATCCTCCTCTCCCATAACATATTCCTTGAATTTATCAAAGCCGACCGAGTGCTTCGCCAGATACTCTTTGTCATAGCTGTCTTCACTAATCCAGACATAAGCTATGGCCAGGTGCATGGCAGCATCGGTGTTAGGCCGGATAGGTATCCACTTATCAGCGTGAACTGCCGCGGAATAGTTAAGGTCGGGACACACGAATACCGATTTAATGCCGAGCTCCGTGAACCAGTAACAGACCCGGCTTGCCATCTGCCCTCCCCATCCCCAGGGGGTGGTTTCCGCATCACACGCCCAGTGCAGGAGAAGGTCCGTATTTTTGGAAATATCAGAAACAAGATTGGTCAGATTATGCATCTGCCCTACCGGCTCCATACCCCAGACATGTTTGGCACCCCAATGCCATCCCTCCCAGCTGCCTGGATTTCTGACCTGTAACGTGAAACCTCCCAGAAGGTTGAGAAGCTGGGCGTTGCAACCGTGAGAATTATGCACGGTTTTTGTTTCCCCGTGCCCATCCGCCTGGCAGAATATAGCGTAGGGTCCGTATTCACTCTGTATCCTCTTTATCTCA
>CAYOKF010000145.1:0-4506 GCA_964404475.1 uncultured Dehalococcoidaceae bacterium
GTCCTTTTGAGCCACACCGCCTGCCTCTGGATGAGATGGAATATACCACCATGCCGGAGGTGATGGAGAAGCTCAAAGACAGATTTGCCGACCTTGACTGAGCCAGTAGTAAGGGATATTATTAAACTAGAGCCGTAGTCGCGGTAGATATCCGTGGTTTTACCGGTAGTCCTTGATTTTGGAGTTCTATTGCACCATAATAAGCTCCTGCTGGCGACCAACAATAAAGACAAAGTCCGTGAGTATAAGAGCCTGCTCCAGGGCATTCCTTATGAAATAGTTACACTGGCAGAACAGGGCATCACTACAATAGTTGATGAAGTAGGAGGGAGTCTGGAGGAAAACGCCAGACTAAAGGCAACAGCCCTGGCTGCCGAGAGCCGGCTATTATCCTTGGCTGATGACTCGGGGTTGGAGGTCGAGGCTCTGGGTGGTGAGCCGGGCCCGCTGTCAGCTCGCTATGCGGGGGCAGGTGCTTCTGATATAGAGAGAATAAATTACCTGCTGGCAAGGCTTAAGGATATACCCGGGGAGAAGCGGGCAGCTCGTTTCCGGTGCGTGATTGCTATAGCGACACCTGATGATATGGTGGAGCTTTGCTCCGGTGAGTGCCGGGGCTTTATAACCCTGGTGCCGAAGGGTGACCAGGGATTCGGCTACGACCCGGTCTTTTACCTGCCTGAGCTGGGCAAAACAATGGCGGAATTGCCGCCGGAGCTAAAAAACCGGGTCAGTCATCGGGGGCAGGCAGCCAGAAAAGCCTGCGAATTGCTGAAGAAATTAAGCATTAGGTAAAAATAGGTTATAATAAACAATGTGGGATAGAATACCGGTAGATTACAGGAGTAAGTGTTGCTATGACCGGACTTTCTGATTCGTTTCAGCGACCCATAAATTATCTGCGCATATCGGTGACTGACCGCTGTAACCTGCGCTGTGTTTATTGCATGCCGGCGGAGGGTGTCAGCCTGATGTCGCACGAAGATATTCTCAGCTATGAGGAAATCTACACCGTGGTTAAAGCCGCCGCCGAGATGGGTATAAATAAGGTCAGGCTCACCGGTGGCGAACCTCTGGTGAGGGCGGGACTGACGGAACTGGTGCGGCTGCTGGCCAGCATAGATACTATCGACGATATCTCCCTGACGACAAACGGTACCATGCTGGCGCGCCATGCCGCTGAGCTGAAACAGGCCGGCTTACAGAGGGTTAACATCAGCCTGGATACCCTCAAGCCTGACAGATTTAAGCAGATTACGCGGTGTGGTAGTCTTGAAGATACGCTGGAAGGTATTGAGATTGCCAGAGCCGTAGGGCTCAACCCGGTTAAGATTAATGTGGTGGTCATGTCCGGGGTTAATGATTATGAACTCCCCGATTTTGCCGCCAGGACTGTCAGCGACGGGTGGCATGTACGCTTCATTGAACTCATGCCCACCAACGGCGATGAGGCTATGGTGACCAAGCTCGTCTCCGTCAGCGAAATGAAGCGCCGCCTCGACCCTCTGGGTAAAATGGAGCCCTGCCGGGTCAACGTCGGCAACGGACCGGCTAAATACTTCTGCCTGCCTCATGCTGCCGGCACCATTGGCTTTATCACGCCGGTTACGGAGCATTTCTGCTACCATTGCAACCGACTCCGCCTTACCGCTGACGGCAAGCTCCGGCCGTGTCTGTTGAGTGAAGAAGAGATAGACCTGAGGGAGCCTCTACGCCGTGGCACATCTGCTGCGGAACTGCAAAAGCTGATTGAGGAGGCAATTGCCCGAAAGCCATTGGGACACCGCCTGGCTGAAGGCATCAGGCACAAGGGCAGACCCTTCTCTCAGGTAGGGGGATAATCGTGGAAGAGCTAACCCACATGGATGATGCTGGCCGCCCCCGGATGGTAGATGTTACCGGGAAGCCTGATACTATCCGCGAGGCAGTAGCCAAAGGCGTAGTCAGGATGCAAGCCGCTACCTTTCAGTTAATCAGGCAGGGCGGGACGGCTAAAGGTGATGTCCTGGCAGTAGCTCAGCTGGCGGGTATTATGGCTGCCAAGAAAACGCCTGACCTGATACCTCTGTGCCACCCGATTCTCATCGGGGATGTCAAGGTTGAGTTCAGTCCGGACGAGGCGAACAGTACCATAGAAATTACCGCCACTGCCACCAGCACCGGTAAAACAGGGGTGGAAATGGAGGCGCTGACAGCGACTGCCGTGGCTGCCCTGACCATCTACGACATGTGCAAGGCGGTGGACCGCGGCATGAAGATAGAGAATATTCGCCTGGTGCGAAAAAGCGGCGGCAAAAGCGGGACAATAGAGCTTGAATAGAACCGGAGTTATGTAGTATACTAGTCCACCACTAGTATTTGGGGGTGCATCATGAAGTTATCCTGTCTTCAGGAAAACCTGAATAGGGGTCTCGGGGTAGTGGGGAGGGCAGTAGCCACCAGAACCACCCTGCCCATAACCAATAATGTCCTTCTGGCTACTGATGAGGGCCGCCTTAAGCTTGTTGCCACCAATCTGGAGATGGCTATCAGCTGCTGGATTGGCGCCAAAATAGAAGAAGAGGGAGCCATCACCGTGCCTGCCCGACTTCTCACCGAGTTTGTTAGCTCTCTGCCCAACGAAACGATTGATGTTACCCTTTCCCCGCAGACTAAAACCTTCGGGCTGAAGTGTGCCCGTTTTGAGGCGCGCATCAGCGGGATTGACGCCAAGGAATTCCCGCCAATACCCAGCGTTGACGAGGGTATCAGCATTAAGGTTGAAGTCGAGACCCTCCGCCAGGGAATTAACCGGGTCGTGTTTGCGGCGGCTACCGAGGAATCCCGCCCGGTGCTTACCGGCGTCTGTGCCCAGTTTGAAGGCGATTCGCTGACGCTGGCAGCGGCTGACGGCTTTAGATTGGCCGTCTGCAAACTGCCCATCACAGGCACGGTCAGCGAGAATACAGAGGTCATTATTCCGGCACGTGCTCTATCTGAATTAAACCGTCTCATAGCTGACCAGGAAGAAGCCGTTGAGATAATGCTAAATCCCAATAAGAGCCAGGTTCTCTTTCGCCTGAAAAATATTGAGATGGTATCCCAGCTGGTACAGGGTACCTTCCCCAATTATTCTCAGCTTATCCCCCAGAGCTACAATACCCGGGTGATAATTAGTGTTGCCGAGTTCTTGCGGGCAACCAAGACCGCCTCAATCTTTGCCCGTGACGGTAGCGGTATCGTCCGCCTGGTAATAGCACCCGGGGGTGAATCAGCTCCCGGGAAGCTGACGGTATCCGCCCGCTCTGAAGAGATAGGCGACGACGTCGGTGAAATTGATGCCACTGTTGAGGGTGATGAGGCCAAGATTGCCTTTAACGGTAAATATCTGACGGATGTCCTGAGTGTGCTCCACGAGACACAGGTAGCGCTGGAGACTACCAACCCATCAAGCCCCGGCCTCATTCGTCCTGTGGGAACAGACAACTATACACATGTTGTCATGCCCATGTTCGTGCAGTGGTAGGTAAAGCTAATTCCAGGGGAATGACGCCTTTAATTTCTACATCGTCATTCCCTTTGGCATAGACTTTAATATCCAGGGCATCCAGAGCTAAGGCTTTAATTTCTGGTGTGGCGTTTTCAAGGTTATCCAACACCCGGTCATAAAGCTCATTCAGTTTGACTTTAGCATTAGCTAGGCTTGTTAGATGGTCTCTTGTATTTATCAAGTCACTTAGCCTGGCTTCATCTTCGCTGCAAAGACGCTTGATATTATTCAAGCGGTCTAGGATTTCATCCTTTTCAAATTCGCCTAATTCCATAGCTTCAAGTAGATTCACCTTACGTTGTGCGTAGTTATTCAGATTCTTTTGTAGTTCCCAAATGTCTTTATCAAGTGAATCTAGATTTGCTGTGTCACTTGTCTCCGCAAGCTGTTTTAACACTACATCCGGGTTACTTAAAACCTCACGCGTTTTATCCCAGACTAGTTCCTCTAGTTCATTAGCCCGGATATACAGTGCCGCACATTTCTTGCTGTGATTCTCATAAGGTCTGGCATTGCTGCATTGGTAATAGCGATACTTCTTGTTAAGGCAATGCCCGACAAGAGGCTTGCCGCATATAGCACAAAAGGCATGGTTCCTTAAAAGGTATTCATTCTTTGGCCTACCCGTTCTGACCTTCGGCTTCTCAATCTGAGCATTAGCCGCATTGAATATATCTTCGCTTACTATGGCAGGTGTCACATTCGTTAATGTCATATTACTAAAGAGAGTATTACCAATATAGCCAGAATTACGAATCATGCGCCGTATAGTAAGGCTATGCCAGAATTTACGCTTGCCGTCATTGGCTTTTGTAGATTTAGTGGGTATTTTGTGTTCATTCAAATATCGCGCTATTGAAATCAGGCTTTCGCCGGTGGCTACCTTGGTAAAAATATCCCTAACAACTTCAGCTTCAGAATTAATAATCTCGCGTCTTTTTGATTCCTTGTTCCACTCATAACCATACATCCCGACA
>CAYOKF010000146.1:0-4488 GCA_964404475.1 uncultured Dehalococcoidaceae bacterium
CGTCCACGGCAATACGGAGAAACCAAATCATATTCCAGAAAGAACATGGTCTTGTTCCCTCTCAACCTGGTACGAAGTACTATCAGAGCACTGTTTGGCAATGGAAAATACAGGCAAGATACCGCCAGTTACATATCCGGCGAAGCTCAAGAAATCAGGGGGAAGCCTGACAAATGAAGACCGTCATCGTCCTGGGTACTCGCCCCGAGATAATCAAAATGGCCCCGGTGATAAGGGAACTGGAAAGAAGGAAGGCTGGCTTTTTCATTCTTCACACCGGTCAGCACTATTCCTACAACCTGGACCAGGTATTCTTCGAGCAGCTCAGCCTCCCCCAACCGAAATATAACCTTGAGGTCGGCTCTGGCTCTCACGCCGAAGAGACGGGCAAAATGCTCATGGAAATAGAGAGGGTGCTGCTGGATGAGAAACCGGATATCGTTCTGGCTGAGGGCGACACTAACAGCGTGCTGGCCACGGTGCTGGCCGCGGTCAAGCTTCATATCAAGGTGGGACATATTGAAGCTGGTCTGAGAAGCTATGACCGGCGGATGCCGGAGGAGATTAACCGGATTATCGCTGACCACGGCGCGGACTATCTTTTTGCCCCCACCGAGAAATCCAGGGCCATCCTGCTGGGCGAAGGTATCCCGGAAGATAAGATTTTTGTCACCGGCAATACCATCGTTGATGCCGTCTACCAGAACCTGGAGCTAGCCAGGAAGAACGGGGATATCATCGCCAGCCTGAACCTCAAACCGAAGGAGTACTGCCTGGTGACCCTGCATCGTCAGGAGAACGTGGATGACCGGGCGAGACTTGCTTCCATTCTGGAGGGGCTGGACAAAGTAGCCTCCGAGTTTCATCTACCCGCAGTCTACCCCATCCACCCGCGTGCCCGAAAAAAGATGAACGAGTTTAACCTCAACCCTGGAAACCTCATCCTTACCGAGCCAGTTAACTTTCTTGACTTCCTTTTGCTGGAAAGCGATGCCAGGCTGGTCCTGACTGACTCTGGCGGCGTCCAGGAAGAATGCTGTATCCTGGGCACCCCGTGTGTTACTCTACGGGACAACACCGAGCGCCCCGAGACGCTGGAAGCAGGTGCCAATATCCTCGCCGGGGCAACTCCTGAGAAAATACTGGAATGCGCCCGGATAATGCTCGGCAGAAAAGATAGCTGGCCAAACCCCTTCGGCGATGGCAAGGCGGGAGAGAGAATTATCACAATAATCATGGGAGAGAAACATGAATAAGATACTGGTTACCGGCGGGCTGGGCTTCATCGGCTCCAATCTCGTTCCCGAGTTAAGAAACCGGGGGCATGAGGTCTGGGTCTGTGACCTGGTTCATGCCGAGGGGCCCCACCATATTCGCGCCGACGTCAGCAAATTCCGGCAACTGGAACGTATATTCGAAGAGCACCAGTTCGATTACGTCTATCACCTGGCTGCGGAATACGGCCGCTGGAATGGCGAAGACTACTATGAAAACCTCTGGCTCACCAATGTGGTGGGCACCAAGAACCTGCTGCGAATTCAGGAACGGAAAAAATTCCGCACGATATTCTTCAGCAGCGCCGAGGTCTACGGTGACTATGACCGCTTGATGAGCGAGGACGTGATGGACAAGATCGCCCTGAAGCAGATGAACGATTACGCCATGAGCAAGTGGGTGGGTGAGCTTCAGGTATTAAACTCAGCCGCCATGTTCGGCACCGAGACGGTGAGAGTCCGCCCCGTTAATGCCTACGGGCCTCACGAACACTACAGCCCCTACCGCGGTGTCATCCCCGCTTTTATCTATAAAGCCATGAACGACCAGCCCTACACCGTTTACCTGGGGCACAAGCGCATCTTCGACTATGTTGAGGATACCTGCCGCACCTTCGCCAATATCGTTGATAATTTTATACCGGGGGAGGTCTACAATATCGGCGGCAGGGAAGAATGGGAACACGAGATAAAATATGTCTCTGACCTCATCCTGAAATGCCTGGGCAAGGATGATGCCAGGGTCACTTATCAAGAGGCAGAGCCCTTCACCACCGGCGTCAAGCACATGGACTTCTCCAAGTCAAGAAGGGATTTAAAACATGACCCTCAAATTACCCTGGAAGAGGGCATACCCAGGACCATTGCCTGGATGAAAAAGCTCTATGGCCTGGGCTGAAAGTGTAGACTAGGTAACTATGAGAATCCTTCTGGTTCAAGATACTGACTGGCTGGTGCGGGGCCCCCACCAGCAGCACCACCTCATGGAGAAGCTGGCGCTAAGAGGCCACGAGGTCAGGGTTATTGATTTTGAGCTTCTATGGAGAACACATGGCAACAAGGAGCTGTCTTCTCACCGGCAGGTTTTCCCCGATGTCTCCAAGATTTACCCCGGCGGCAGGGTTACCGTAATCCGCCCCGGTATCCTGAAAATACCATTACTGGACTACGTGTCCTTAATCTTCACTCACCGCAAGGAAATCAACCGGCAGATAAAGGAGTTCCAACCGGATATTATCATCGGGTTTGGCATTCTGGGCACCTACACCGCGATGAAGCTGGCCAAACGGCACCGTGTCCCCTTTGTCTATTATTTGATAGACGTGCTGCATACCCTCGTCCCCTTTAAACCTGCCCGCTTTATCGCCAAAGCCCTGACGAAGCGGATATTGAAAAATGCCAATGCCGTTATTGCGCTGAACAACCGGCTCAAGGATTTCCTGATTACCATGGGCGCGGAGGCTGGGCATACCTGTGTCGTGACGGCGGGCGTGGACTTAGACCGCTTTAAAACGGATACTGATGGCAGTGAAATCAGGAGGCAATACGGAATTCCGGAAAGCGCCCCGGTATTACTATTCATGGGCTACCTGGGGCACTCACGCGGTTTAACGGAGATAGCCTCAGAATTTATCAACCTGGTGAGCACCCATCCGGAACTGAAACTGCTCATTGTGGGCGAAGGCGAGTTCTATAACGAGCTGGCCGAAGTCCGGGAGCGGCACAAGATGGAAGACAGCCTCATACTCACCGGCAGGCAGCCCTACGCAAAGATACCGGAGTTCCTGGCGGCCGCCGATGTGTGCCTGCTTCCCTTCGAGGTGAATGACCTCACCCGGGAAATCGTGCCGATAAAGCTGTATGAGTATATGGCCAGCGGGAAGCCGGTAGTGGCGACCGATTTGCCCGGCGTCAGGCGGGAGATGGGCGATGATAAAGGCATTATCTACGCTGACGACCCTGCGGCGGTCATCGTCAAAGCGGCAGAACTGCTCAACAATAGTACCAACCTCGCCGACTGCGGAAGAAAAAACAGGAGCTACATGGAAAAGCTCAGCTGGGAAAATATTACCGATGAATTTGAAGAGATTTTAAGAAGAGTAGGAGCAGAGAAATGAATGAATACCGAAGCGCCTATAAGGGCAAGAGTATCCTCGTCACCGGTGGGGCAGGCTGCATTGGCTCAAACCTTACCCGAGCCCTGGCCGGGGCGGAGGCAGACAGAATTATCGTCCTCGATGACCTGTCTGCTGCCGAGAAGTGGAACATACCTGACGCACCCAATGTAACCTTCGTTGAAGGGAGCGTCTTAGATAAAGAGAGCTTAAAGCAGGCTTTCGCAAGTAAACCGGATTACGTTTTTCACCTGGCCGCCCACTTTGCCAACCAGAACTCGGTAGACCACCCCGATACTGACCTTGAGGTCAACGGTCTCGGCACGCTGAAAATTCTGGAATACGCCCATGCCAGCAAGGTGGAAAGGTTCGTTTTTGCCTCCTCAGGATGCTCGGTCTACGGGAGCCAGGCTCCCCTTCCCTTAAAAGAGGACTTTGTTTCTCTGCACCTGGACACGCCCTATCAGATAACCAAGCTGCTGGGTGAACTGTACTGTAATTTCTTCCACAACTACTACGGCCTGCCGGTAGCCATTGCCCGCTATTTCAATGTCTACGGGCCCGGTGAGATACCGGGGAATTACCGCAACGTCATCCCCAACTTCACCTGGTGGGCACTCCAGAAGAAACCCCTGCCCGTCACCGGAACCGGCGATGAGACCAGGGACTTTACCTTTGTGGAAGACATCGTTGACGGGACTTTACGACTCGGCGTCGTGCCTGAAGCCATTGGCGGTGCCTTCAACCTGGCTTCAGAAACGGAGACCAGGGTGATAGATATCGCCAATATGATCAATGAAATCACGGGTAACCCTAGCGGGGTAAAGTTCACCGCCCAGAGGGACTGGGACAAAATCACCCGGCGCCGCGCCTCCATAGACAAAGCGCGAAAGATTCTGGGCTACGAGCCGGGGATGAAAATAAACGAAGGCGTGAAGAGGGTTTTTGACTGGATTATCGCCAATCGCGAGAGGATAGAGCGAGACGCCAGGTTTTAAGGAGGCAGGCAGAGAAAATAAGCCCGAACAAGGAGAAAAAGGATAGGCGCTATGCCTGGATACTCTGAATCACATGGGAAATCGGCAAGCTCTCCGGCCCGA
>CAYOKF010000147.1:0-4484 GCA_964404475.1 uncultured Dehalococcoidaceae bacterium
AAAACGGTACTCTATGGGGTCTTCAACGGTCAGTATGTTATTCTCGTTGCGGTCCAGCTCATTAATCGAGGCATAGAGTGTGGTAGTCTTTCCTGAGCCGGTAGGGCCACCCACCAATATCAGACCAAAGGGGCTCTTCAGTACCTGCTGATACTTCCTCAGCACATCAGGCAACATTCCCAGTTCCGGCAGGGCAAGAAGTGAGAGAGACTTGTCCAGAATGCGCAGTACCGCCCTCTCGCCATATTGCGTCTCCATAGTAGCCGCACGAATATCAATATCCCTGCCCCCGACCTTAATGGAGAACTGACCATCCTGAGGGCGCCTCTGCTCAGCGATATTCATCTCAGCCATAATTTTAACCCTGGATACCAGCTGGGCATGGGTGGCCATCGGTAGAGAATACATATCATGCAAAATGCCATCAATGCGGTAGCGGACTCTTAAC
Source organism: uncultured Dehalococcoidaceae bacterium (assembly GCA_964404475.1). Classification (GTDB taxonomy): domain Bacteria; phylum Chloroflexota; class Dehalococcoidia; order Dehalococcoidales; family RBG-16-60-22; genus CAYOKF01. Next base: position 449 of record CAYOKF010000147.1, read on the forward strand.
CTGTCTTCCTGTGGCTCAATATGGATATCCGATGCTTTATTCCTTACTGCCTGGGCAATAAGCAGGTCCAGGGTTTGAATCACCGGTGTCCGGGCGGCAGGCTCCGGTCTGAGTTCAGCTTCTTCTACCAGAGGCACAAACTGGTCTACCTGCTTCTCAATGGCACCTCCAGACTTATAGTTAAGATCAATCGCCCGCTCAATATCAGCGGGAATACCAAGAGCAACTTCTACCTTCATCTTTGCCTGAGCCTTGATATCCTCAATGGTACGAACGTCCTCCGGAGAAGCCATCACGACAAGTAAAGAATCACCTATTACGTCAATTGGTATTAAAGTATGCTTCCTCGCTATTTCCTCAGGAATTAGCCGCAAGGCGTCAGGCTGAACCGCATGTCTTTTCAGGTCAATCAGGGGCACATTAAGCTTTATACTGAGCATAGCGCCCAATCCCTGAGGGGTTACCAGTCCCTGTTCAATTAAAATCTCGCTGAGTTTTCCTCCACGTTCCACCTGCAACTCAAGGCTTGCCTCAAGCTGCTCCCCGGTGATAAGGTTATTCTCCACCAGCATCTCGCCCAGCTCTTTTTCTATTTTGGTCTCAGTAGACATCGCCATTTCAGTGCTACCACCCCTTTTAACTACGTCACCGATAATACCCGCTTATGTCCGGTAGTACACGGCTGAATAGCCGGTATCCACACGTCAGGTATCAGTTGAGTGCAGGATATCACCAGAATGCTGGCGCTTATTTTCTCGCGCCAGAAGGTCCTCTATCCTGCTTGCTATTTCCGATGGTAACGCTGGCTTGGTAAGATACTCGTCAGCACCAACTTTAAGCCCGATGTCCCGGTCCACTTCCCGCGCCTTCGCTGACAGCATCATAATGGGTAACCGGGCTGTTGCCGAGTCTTCCCGTAGACGATTGCAGATTTCATAGCCATCCACGCCCGGTAACATGATATCCAGAACAATGAGGTCAGGCTTATCGCTCCGCGCCTTACGCAGCCCCTCAAATCCGTTGCTGGCGGTAATTACCTGATACCCCTTACGCTCCAGAATATAGTTGGTCAACCGCATAGAGCTGGGATCATCCTCAACTACCAGAATCTTTTTCTTATTATTATCCATGAGAATCACCTCCGGAGTTAGCCAATGGCAAGGTAAAACTGAATATACTGCCTCCCCCCGCCCTGCTCTCTGCCCAGATATTTCCACCATGTGACTCGATAATCTGCTTGACGATATAAAGCCCTAACCCTGTGCCACCCTTATCCTTGGTTTCCTCTGCCCGGTAGAACCTCTCAAAGATATGCGGCAGCGCCTGCTCGGAAATGCCGGCACCCTGGTCAATGACCCGCACCAGCATCTCCCCACCCCTTACCTCGCACCGCGCCGTGATACTGGTGCCGGCATCACTGAACTTAATAGCGTTACCGAGCAGGTTAGACATTACCTGCCTCAGCCGTTCTCCGTCTGCTTCCACCTGGGGCAACGCCGCCGGAATATCCTGAATGATTTTTATATTTTTCTCTACGGCCAATCCGGAAAAGGTTTTAACCGCTTCAATGATTATTTCTCCTAGCAAAACGGGCTGTTTCTGAATAGTGAACCGCCCGGTTTCAAGTCTTGATATATCCAGCAAACTCTCAATCAACATGCCAAGCTGCTCACTCTGTTTATCAATTATGTCCATGAATTCCTGCTGTGTCTCGCTTTCAGGAACCTCACCCGCCAGCAGCAACTTGGTAAAACCCTTAATGGTGTGTAACGGCGTGCGCAGCTCGTGTGAAACATTGGAGATAAATTCAGACTTCATACTGTCGAGTTTAAGCCTTTCTTCCTCCACCCGCTTACGCTCGGTGATGTCAACCCAGTTGGCCAGAGTGTAGTTGAATGCCCCATTGCGGGCAATTGGCATTGAGGTTATCTCCACCCAGAACCGCTCCCCGTTTTTCTTCCGGAAGACCTTCACCAATCCGCGAACTCCCCCGGGTATATCTGCTTTCATCTCCCCCACTTTCCCCGACTCCTCGTTGTCCGCCCAAAAGGCATGCGGAGCCTTGCTACCAACAAGCTCCGCCGAGGAAAAACCGGTCAGTGCCTCCAGCGCCGGGTTCACGTACATAATGGAGGTGTCCTGGTTGATTACCATCATCGGCGTCGGGGCGTTCTCCAGCAGACTGGACCTGAACTCCTCACTCTCCCGCAGCGCCTGCTCAGACAGACGACGCTCGGTGATGTCAATCCAGGTTGACAGGCTATACTTTAATTCCCCGTTCTCTCGGATCGGTGAGGTATTGATTTCCACCCAGAACCCCTCCCCGTTCTTCTTCTGCATCAGCCGCTCTAAATGCCTGCCTCCCTCGCTGATATTCTTCTTAAGAAACGAGATAGCCTCTGATGCGTCCGGGGCAAACCACCAGGGATACGGAGCTTTTTTGCCAACAAGCTCCGCCGAGGTATAGCCAGTCAGTGACTCCAGCGCCGGGTTTATGTACTTGATGGAAGTGTCCGGATTAATCACCAGTACCGAAGTCGGAGAATTCTCCAGCAGGCTGGAGCGGAACTCCTCACTCTCCCGCAGCGCCTCTTCAGCCAGACGACGCTCGGTGATGTCACGGGCAATGCTGAGAATGACATCCCTGCCCTGCCAAACGTAGATACGGGCGCGAATCTCAACAGGTATTAGCTTCTTGTTTTTACAGACATGCATTGAATCAAAGCAAGTTTCGCCATTTTCCATCAGCTCCCGGTCATGTAACGGTAAACTCTCGGCAGACTCCTGCGTAATAATCTCGTGAATGTATGCCCCAGCAACTCCTCTCTACGGTAGCCGAAAGCCTTACAAGACGCTTCATTTACATATAACAATTCCCCATCAAAATCGCTGACAAGGATGAAATCAGTAGCCGTATCCAGTAGTTGCGCCCTGATGCGCAGTTCTTCCTCCGTCCGCTTGCTCTCGGTGATGTCCATAAAGTTGCCCAGAGCCGCCCGGCCACCCAGGTATTCAATCGGTATCACCGTCTCCATAATCCACCTGCTGCTTCCGTCTTTCCTAATCACCCGGAATTCATAACTATCGTTACGCTCACCTTTCAGCATCTTCACCGCATTTTCCCTGACCGTTTTTCTGTCCTCAGGGTGAACGAACTGTAACGAATCCCTGCCTAAAAGTTCGTCTTCATGGTAACCAAGGGTCCGCGAGAATTTGGGATTGACAAAGCTGAACTTCCCATCTTTAACGACATATATACCAATCATCGAGTTTTTGAAGATACTATCAAAGGCTGTTTCCATCCGCTGGTTTCGCTTAGCCTGGCGCACGGTACTGTCAGGCAGCTGATTACCCGCCCGTTTTCTTACCGTATCTGTTAACTGAATCCTGCCAATACCGGACATCAATACTCCCACAACGCCCTACCTGCTCATAGCTACAGCGGCAATATAACCCCTATTTTCGCTCGCGCTAACTACTATTCATAACCGGTAGTTACCTGAGTCACCAATCCGCTGGTGGTACAGGAATATGTGCCGCTGGTTGTCTGCATCCGCAGGTAGTTCGGATATAGTACATTTCCGGCTGGAAAAGCCGACATATCACTAGTCGCTGAGGTAGCATTTACGGAGCTTATCCCTGCCTTGGCCATCATCGTATCCATGGCAGTCTGTACCGTGACCAGCTCCGCCCTAGACCCCTCGGTTTCACCCTCGCCAACCAGGCCGACTACATTGGGCAAGATGACAGCGGCCAGCACCCCTAAAATGGCAATAACGATAAGCAGTTCGACCAGTGTAAAGGCTTTGCTCTCCCGATGGGCCCTTTTCCAAAATTCCTTCATTTCACTCACCCCCTGCTGCTTATTTCGCAATAGGTTTCAACACTTACGAAAATACCGATATGCCTTATGGCATCATTAGAGCATATTATATGCCTATTGTCAATACTTTTACTCTCATTTATGTTTATTCTATGCCACATGGCACTCAGCAAATACTCCGTCATATTCAAATATATTAGCAGCTTTAAAGAA
>CAYOKF010000148.1:0-4417 GCA_964404475.1 uncultured Dehalococcoidaceae bacterium
GGGTTCCTCGGATGTGGCGATCGATATGGCGCTGGGCAAGACCTGGCTCAGGTTACCGGAGACCGTCAGAGTAGAGGTTAGCGGCGAATTGCCCCGTGGTGTCTATGCCAAGGACCTCATCCTGCACCTGATTGGCTTAATTGGCGCTGACGGCGCTACTTATAAATCGCTGGAATTCGGTGGTGATACCGTTGCCAGTATGTCCATGTCGGGTCGCTTTACTGTCGCCAATATGGCGGTGGAAGCTGGCGCCAAGGTCGGCCTTTTTCCGGCTGACGCGGTTACGCGGGATTACCTGATGGTCAGGGGAAGGGGTGGTGACTATCAGCCGCTTTCCCCCGATGCTGACGCCAGTTATGAAAAAACAATCAGAATCAGCGCAGGCGGGCTTGAGCCGACAGTTTCCCGGCCGCACACGGTGGACAATACAGCCCCGGCACGGGAGTTGACAGGAACTAAAGTCCAGCAGGTGGTTATCGGCACCTGCACCAACGGGCGGCTGGAGGACATGGAAGTGGCGGCGGGTATCCTGAAGGGGAAGAAGGTTCACCCCGGTACCAGGCTGATTGTTGCCCCCGCCTCGCGCGGGGTTCTCCTGGAGGCGATTGCTGCGGGCTATATCCAGACCATGATTGAGTCCGGGGCGGTGGTTTTACCACCGGGCTGCGGGCCCTGTCTCGGTCTGCACCAGGGGGTGCTTGGCAAGGGGGAGTCCTGCCTGTCCACCGCCAACCGTAATTTCAAGGGGCGTATGGGTAATCCGGAGGCCTTTATTTATCTGGGCAGCCCGGCGACGGCCGCGGTCACGGCAATAGCCGGTGAAATTACCGACCCCAGGGAGGAGCTCTAGGTGCTTAAGGGTAAGGCCTTTAAATTCGGCGAGGGCATATCCACCGACCATATCATTCCCGGGCGCTATGCGCACCTTCGCAGCAACCTGCCCGAGTTAGCCAGGCATGTCCTGGAGGACGCTGACCCCACCTTCGCTTCCCGGGTCAATAGGGGAGATTTTATTGTTGCCGGCGGTAACTTCGGTCTGGGGTCAAGCCGGGAGCACGCCCCTCTGGTCATCAAGATGGCCGGGGTCAGCGCCATTCTGGTCAAGTCAGTTGCCCGCATCTTCTTTAGAAATGCCATTAACCTGGGGCTTCCCGTGCTCATCTGTGATACCGATAAGATCGATGATGGCGACGAATTGGAGGTAGACCTGGTTACCGGAACGGTCAGAGACATAACCAGCGGCAGCCAGCTCACCTCGGGCAGAATTCCGGAAGCAATGCTCCGCATCCTTGAGGAGGGCGGCCTTATTCCCTATATCCAGAAGCATGGTGACTTCAAGCTGTAGTCAAAGGAAGGAGACATGGGTTATCAGATTACCCTGATACCGGGTGACGGCATCGGCCCGGAAGTTATTGAGGCGACAAGGCAGGTGCTGGAAGCCACCGGTGTTGACCTGCGGTGGGAACCGGCTTATGCCGGCGCTGAGGTCATGGGGCAATACGGCACCCCGCTACCTGAAAGCGTGATAGATTCAATCCGTAAAAACCGGGTTGCCCTCAAAGGGCCGATTACCACACCAATAGGCACCGGTTTCCGCAGTGTCAACGTCGCCCTGCGCCAGGAGCTTGACCTCTATGCCTGTCTTCGCCCGTGCAAGGCCTATCCTGGCGTCCCCACCCTTTATCCAGACGTGGATATCGTTATCGTCCGGGAAAATACGGAAGACCTCTACGCCGGCATCGAATTTGCCAGAGGCTCTGCCGGAGCCGGACGACTGGTGAGCTTGATTGCGGAGACAACGGGGAAGACCATCCGTGACGGTTCCGGGATAAGCATAAAGCCAATCTCGGAAGCCGGCACCCGGCGCATTGTCCGCTTCGCCTTCGACTATGCCCGCAGCTACGGGAGAAAAAAAGTAACCGCCATCCATAAAGCCAATATTATGAAGTTCTCGGACGGTTTATTCCTGGAGGTTGCCCGTGAAGTGGCCGGGGAATATGGTGATATTGAATTTGAAGACAGGCTTATCGACAACATGACCATGCAGCTGGTGAAAAGGCCCCGGCAATTTGACGTGGTGGTGGCGCCCAATCTCTATGGCGACATCGTTTCTGACCTCTGTGCCGGGCTGGTTGGCGGGCTGGGGGTCGCCCCAGGCGCCAATATCGGTGATGACATCGCCGTTTTTGAGCCAACCCACGGCAGTGCTCCCAGGTATGCGGGGCAGAACAAGGTCAACCCCCTGGCGACCATGCTCTCCGGGGTGATGATGCTGCGCCACCTGGGTGAGGCTGAAGCTGCCCGCCGGCTTGAAGGCGCCATCGCCGGCGTTATTGCCGAAGGTAAGCAGGTTACCTATGACCTGAAAGCGGATGTGGAAGCAGTGGATAGCGGTGTTGCGGGCACATCGCAGGTAGCCCATGCCATCATTGCCAAGCTGAAGCAAGAGTGACCGCCGGCCCTGGAAACTAACGGCACTCTGTCTGCCCCGGTAATTGCGCTGTCCTCATTCGGCTGGTATCTGCCGTAACGTAATCCTCTAAAAATATTTACGCAATCTTTACACCTTCCGCCGCACTATTTATTCTCCTTTTACGCCTGCCGGCGTATATTATGCTGCGAGCAAGCAAAAACAGTGGTGTCAGAGTTTAAAAGTGTTCCGGCAAGAGAGGAGAGTTGAAGTGCTGAACGTAACTACCACCAGGGAAGTAATTTCCACCGGTATCAGGGAGATATCCGAGGAACTGGGTGGCGGTCTTCGCCCCGGAAGCATGGTGTTTATTGAGGGCGAATCCGAGTCAGGAAAGAGTGTCATGGCCCAGCACTTGGCTTACGGTGCCCTGACCGATTCCGATGAGAATGCAGTCGCCTACTATACTACGGAAAATAGCGTGAAAAGCCTGATCGGGCAAACGGACTCCATGTCACTATCTATGATGGATTACTTCCTGACCGACCGTTTGCGTATTTACCCGCTGACGATGCGTAACTGTTACGGGGAAACTCAGAAATATCTCCTCCATATTCTATCTCACCACCTCTCCAGGCTACCCGAGCGTTATAATCTGGTGATACTGGACTCCCTTACGCTGTTCTTAACCCATGTCAAATTGCTGGCTATTCTTGATTTCTTTCAGGGATGCCGGGATATGTGCAAGCAGGGACGCTCAATAGTCCTGCTGGCCAACACTCATGCCTTCAAGAAAGAGACAATTACCCGTGCCCATGACCTGAGCGATGATTATATCAGGCTGAGGTCAGAAGATATGCTGGTTGGTTCGGATCAGGTTGATAAGCGGATAATCAGAGTTATGGAAGTTACCAAGCTGCGCGGAGCCGAACGCCCCAACCGTGATAGCATCAGATTTGAAATAAAACCCAGAACGGGTATTCACATTATTCCCTTTGTTAAAGTCAGGGTTTAGCTCTTATCTTTTCTTCGACCGCTAGCGCCACAGAGCAGATTCAGTCTTGCTCTGTGGCTTTCTAAAGTTCTCCGTACTGAGATGATAGCCATATTATGGCGGGGTGCGTAACATTGCATTTCGTGATAGAATAGGATTAAAATTAGTCCTTATCGCGAGTTCCGTTGGAGGTTGAAAGTGAGAGAGATTAAAGCCAGCCAGATTACGAAAACAGTGTCTCGCCTCTGTCAGGAGGCTAACTTTGTGCTCGGTGATGATGTCTTGAAGGCAATCAAGCAGGCGCAAAAGGTTGAGAAGTCACCGCTGGGGAAGAGGGTACTGGCCCAGATTATTGATAATGCTGAGATTGCGGAACAGGAGCATATGCCACTATGTCAGGACTGTGGTACTGCGGTGGTCTTTCTGGAGTTAGGCCAGGACGCTCACATTAGCGGTGGTGATCTTAATACTGCCATAGCCGAGGGCGTTCGCCAGGGCTATAACCAGGGCTATCTCCGCAAGTCTCTGGCCGAGCATCCCTTTTCCACCAGAAAGAATACCGGGGATAATACCCCGCCGGTCATTTATACGGATATAGTGCCGGGTGACCATCTCAAAATCGTGGTTATGCCCAAGGGGGGTGGTGCCGAGAATATGAGCCGGCTCGCCATGCTGACGCCAGCCAAGGGCAGGGAGGGCGTTATTGAAGCGGCGGTAACTGCCGTTGACGAGGCCGGCTCCAATCCCTGTCCCCCGCTGGTAGTTGGTATCGGCATTGGCGGCACTGCTGATCAGGCGATGCAGCTGGCGAAGCGATCATTAATGCGCCGGTTGGGGGAGCCGAACCCGGACCAAGAGATTGCCGAGCTGGAAGGGGAGATACTGCGCCGTATCAATGACCTTGGTATCGGCCCGCAGGGCTTTGGCGGTACTACTACCGCTCTGGCGGTACATGCCGAGGTCAGGCCGGCTCATATTGCCAGCCTGAAGATCGGAAGAGCGTCGTGTAGGGA
>CAYOKF010000149.1:0-4415 GCA_964404475.1 uncultured Dehalococcoidaceae bacterium
TATCCAGTAGATCGGGCACACCCATTTCCTCGGCTCTGGCGTTGATCCGTTCGCCAATTTCCTCCTTGAGGGACTTGGGCATCCAGACCATCCTGAGCAAGCCGCCGTCACCAAGGATATATTTGCGCTGGGTGGTGTTGTATTTACCATGCCCGACAAAGCCCGGGGTACTCAAGCCACCACCAATGGTACCGGCCAGGGTGGTGAATTTCATCCCGCAGGGGGTTTCACCGGTGTATTCACGGTTCACCGTCATCACTCCGTTACACATGGGAAGGATGGCGGCGATACACTCACAGCAGCCGCAGGTAGTCATCGGGTCATTGATGATGCTGTAGAAGTTATAGTGATCAATCTTACCGCGGGAAGCTTTCTGGACAAATTCATTAACACCCTTCCATTGCCCCAGCTTGGCGTCAATGGTTTCACCCTTCTCCACCGGCTGGTTGGGACCGGTGGGGTTAATCTCATAGGCAGCTTTGCAGTCCATCCAGTTGTAGGAGCCGCAGAGGCCAGTCCTTTCCGGGCTGATAACGCAAACGTGGCTGGGGGCGAAGGACTGGCACAGGGTGCAGGAATAATAGGTATCTATGGTTTCATCGGTCATGCCCTCGATACGTGCGTCACGGGTGGCATAGTTAGCTTTGGCTTGTTCTATTATCTCATTTACTTTAGCTTCTTCCGTGTATAGTTTCACCTGAAGCTTATCAAAGATTCGCCCGAAGTCCTGGTGAATTTTAGCGTGGAGCAGGGAGCCGATGTGGTTCAGTGTGAACCCCTTTTCCTTGGCTGTTTTGCTGACGCGGAGCCAGGCGGTGTCACGCTGTCCCTGGTGCCATATCCCCTGCGCGTAGTTAATCAGGTGATGTATCTGACGTTCTAAGATAGGCTCATAGTCATCCTGCATCTCTCTTCCGGCAACCTCCATTACAATGGCTAGCGGTACCGCGGTTCCCTCAGGTATTTCATCAATCTCGGGGCCGATTACCTCAATCTTGCCGTCTTCAACCTCATCCATCCGCTTGCTGGTGCACCACTCGCACATTGGCGTCCGGTTACCGCCGGCTTCCAGGTAGAACTCTTCCTTGCGGACTCTTTCTCCTTCGAAGGCAGGGCCAAAGGCTACCGGAATCGGTACTTCATCCACGGTGACCTTGAGCCCTCTCACCTCTATTGATTTGGCGACGATGTTATCGTGGGGGATATTGGAGACGACATGTTCATAGGTGCAGATGCCGGTGGGCAGTATTTCCGGTATTGGTGTGTCTGCGATAATCGGGAAGCCCCAGTTGATGGCGCCAGCGCCGTTGGCATACCACTCATCGCTAACGTAGCCCATGGTCATGGCAAAGGCGAAGATGCGGTCCTTATTGTAAATCAGTATCTTACGGTAGTCACCGGGCTCAATGCCGCCAAATGACATAGCCGCCCTGGTGGCAAAGCCGATGGCAAAGACGGTGGCACTGGTGTCCGGGCCGAAGGAAACGAGGCGGGTGGGCCAGCCAATCTGGACGCCGGCTTCTACCAGTTGCTCGGAAAATTTACTACCGTGGTATTCACCAGCCATAAAGATATAGAGATTCTTTTGCTGGAGTTCGAAAGCGATATCCTTGGCTATCTCCGGAGTTGGGGCTGAACCCAGTATGGCGGCGAATCCGGGTGCCGTACCGTCAACGAACTCAACGCCCCTCTTCCTCATGATGACGTCATCAGCGGCGCCCAGCCAGATTTTGCTATCGGTCACGTCTTCACCCGGGATGTAGAAATCCGGTTGCTCAAGGTACCTGATTGCCTCAATAATCTCTTCAGCGAAGAAGGTAGCCATGCCGGCGTCAAGGGTGGGGCCAAGATAGGGCAGGTGATGTTCTTCCCTGACCGGTGGCGGCAGGATAGTCTTACACTTCTTCAGTATCCCTTCCATGTCTCCCAGTTTTTCCACTTTGGTGCCGAGTATCCCGTAAATGATGGGGAGGTAGTAGGCGGTATTAGGGAAGCCCACCGGTTCGTTGGCACCCCATTTGTCCATTGCCTGCTTCCATTTATCCTCGGCCTGGTTAACTATCTTATGAGCACCCCTGATTGCTGCTGATGCAATTATTTTTGACATATCTGCATAACCTCCTTATTACGACAACACTGGCGCTTAGGCAGCTTCCAGTTCACGTCGCATCTCCATATCATAGAGTACCCTCTCTCGGGCCTGGTCAATACCGAGAGCCTTACGTTTCTTGTCAATATGCTCAATCATCTTGTTGGCGGCCTTAACCGGGTCAGGTTCAAAGTCCCACATGCCACCGAGTTTCTCTTCCATTTCTTTGAACAGGAAGTCGGTTACTTCTTTACTGCCCTCGGTAGGCCAGGTCACGCCGAACACCGTATAAACGCCTGAAGCGACGAAGTACTGACCGATGGAGATAGCTTTCTCGCTCATCCATTCCGGTGCCGCCCCGGCGACAGGCAGGTCACTGATGTCATCACCCAGTCCGCCGTCTTTGACCATGGCAGCGGCCGCTATCAGGATGCGGCTGTTGTCAACGCAGGAACCCATATGCAGTACCGGCGGGATACCCACTGTTTCACAGACCTCGGCCAGTCCTTTGCCGGCGTATTTGGCGGCGGCTTCAGGGATCATTAGACCGGCTTCGGCACAGGCGATGGCATTACAGCCGGTAGTAATCACCAGCACGTCATTCTTTATTAGCTCCTTAACCATGGTGATGTGGGCCTCATTGTGATTGACCCGGGCATTATTGCAGCCGACAACACCAGCCACGCCCCGGATGCGGCCATTGATGATGTTGTCATTAAGCGGTCTGTAGGAAGCCCGGAACATTCCGCCCAGCAGGTAGTTGATGGTTTCGTGGCTGAATCCAGCAATTTGGTCACATTGCGCGTCAGGAATCAGAATATTACCCTTCCGATTGGGGAAGTTCTCAATAGCTGTCTTAACTATTTCTTGTGCTGACTTCAAGGCATCGTGCTCATCAAATTCAATATGAGTAGCGCTAGGAATCTTGGCTTTGGGGGAGGTGGTAATAATCTTGGTGTGGTAGCACTCAGCTACAGTTTGTATGGACTGCATGATACATTGTACATCCACCACCATGGCGTCCACCGCTCCGGTGACCAGAGCCAGCTCCTGCTGTAAGAAATTCCCGGCGATAGCTACTCCGTGGCGCATTAATATCTCGTTAGCGGTGCAGCACATGCCGCTCAGATTTATTCCCTTGGCTCCCTTGGACTCGGCAAATTTTATCATTTCCGGGTCCTGAGCGGCGGCGACAATCATCTCGGAAAGCAGCGGCTCATGGCCATGAATAATGATGTTGACCTCGTCTTCTTTGAGCACGCCCAGGTTTGCCTTGCCTAATATCGGTGCCGGCGTGCCGAAGAGGATATCCTGGAGTTCGGTGGCAATCATGCTGCCACCCCAGCCATCACCGATGGCTGCCCTGACTCCGTGCATCAGCAGGTTTTCATAGTCCTGGTCAACCCCGATGTGGGTGCGGTGCATGATCTCAACTATCTCTCTGTCTATGCCCCGTGGGGCGACACCTAGCTGTCGCCATAGTTCTTGGCGCTTTAATGGTGCCTTTCGTAAGGTTAAAAGCTCACCTTCCTGATTACCAAACTCAGCCAGTGCCTTTTCCCCGACATCAATAGCTATTTCATTGTTACTGCGGTCTCCAATATCTATGCCCCAATCCAGGGCCACTTGCAGCAGCTTCTGCTCATCCTTTATCTCATAGCCTGGTGCTTCTCCCTTGGCTACCGATAGGAAGAGTTCCGCCACACCCCGTCCGTGGTCAGAGTGTGCGGAAGCGCCGCCGGCCACCATACGGATGAAGTTACGGGCAGCGATGGTCTCCGCTGTGGCTCCGCAGATGCCCCTTCTCTTCAGTTTTTCCTCAGGGGTTTCCTCTTTACCTTTGGGTAAGGGCACCCGGCAGGGCCCCATACCGCAGTTCTTGCAGCAACTGCCTACCGCCCCGATAGGGCAGGGCTTCATTGCTTCCGCTCTGTCAAAGGCAGTGTTAACCCCGTCTTTGGCTGCTTTTTCGATCAGCTCAAGACTGGCTTCGTCTATGCTCTTTTGTTTCTTTTCATCTTCTGCCATTATATTCACCTCCACTTTATTCAGTTGTCAGGTCAGCCATCATCTCTCGGATTAATTTAATGGCTTCAGGGTGTCTCATGATTAAGACATCAGCTCCGGCCAGAAGTAATACCATCGAGGACATGGCTTCCAGCAAGATGCCTCTGTTTTTGGTGTTTCCCATATTTGGGTCATCTTCCTCGGAGATTTTTGCCTCTTTGGTTTTCCAGGTTTCTTTGGCAATATTGCAGATGATGGGGAACTGGAGCTTATCATCCTGCTGGGTTAAAGCGGCCATTCTTATTCTCTCCATCACCGA
>CAYOKF010000150.1:0-4344 GCA_964404475.1 uncultured Dehalococcoidaceae bacterium
ATTTCCTTTTCTGTATCCATTGCCGTTAAAACTCAAACAATCCCAATTGTAGAATAACCGTATCATTGAATCAAATTAAGCCTCTATTCTATCATTCTGTGACAGATAAGCTTTCATCAAATTCTTGAATAGCTTTCCGTGGTTGGGCACCTTTAAATGAAGTAGCTCGTGGACAATAGCTTCGCCACGAAAATCAGCTGGCTGGCCGAGTATCTCTGAGTTAAAAGTTTGCCTTCCATTGCTGGAACAGCTTGCCCACTTATTCTTCATAAGACGAAGGCGGATCTCCTTGGGTTCAACGCCGATGCGCTTCGCCCAGCTCAGCACTTCTGATTTGAATACCTGGGCCGGTATCATCTGTTCAAGGGTATCCGATGCCTTCATATCTACCTTCTCTGGATCACCGACATTATTTTCTCAACAGTTTCCGGGATATTGTCAACCTTGTCCTTCTCAAGTAAGGAATATAATTTACGCCGGATCTGGCGAGCCTGCTTGTCACTGGTATGCCAGTGTGGATATTCCTTCAGAATTCCAACCATCTCCCCGGCTACTTTCTCCGCCTCAGCTATCGCAATACCCTCTTGCTTTAGAATCCACAGAGCAGCAAACGCCTCGCCGGATATACCACGCTCCGCCTGCTCACGCTCGGCCTCATTAATCTCATTGATTAATTCTTCTAGCTGCTTGAGGGCTTGCTGTGTAGAGAACTGACGTTGCTTGAAAGCCTCGGCAATAGCCTCGGCCCGTTCACCAATAGTAAAGAGATATGGGGCTTTGATAGCCTCATCCTGCACCTTCTGGCCGATACTTTTAAGGAGGTTGAATATCTTAACCGTATCGGACTGGCCGCTCCTAGCTATCTGCTCAAGGGTCTGCGGATTAATTTCGTGGATGGAGACTGCCTCATGGATTACGCCTGCCTGTGTGTGTTCCTGAACCAGATGTGCTGTCTTGCGGGCGAGCTCCCGGTCGGTTATTCCCCGGTTATCATAGGCGGAGCGGAGTAAGGCATAAAGATCAGCCAGCTTCTGGTAATCCTCTACATACTCTCTCAGGAACGGAGCTGGCGAGAGGATTTCATAGAGGTCTTCCAACTCCCTGAAGAAAGCGTAATATGAATGCCGCCTGTCCTCGTCACGAAATAGTTCCAGGGCAGCCTCGGCAGCTTTATCGTCACTCTTGCCTTTCACGAGGGGCAAATATTCACGACGTCCGGTATCCATTCTCTCCTGGAAGCGTGCTTTCAGTATGTCCAGCCCTTCAATGACGCTCTGGACATCTTTGGAGTCGAAGGCCAGAGCCTTCTCCAGATTCTCAAAGATGCCCACGAAGTCCAGAACGAAGCCACCAGGCTTGTGCTTGGCATTCTCGTCCTCATAAGGGCGGTTCACCCGGGCAATAGCCTGTAAAAGGACATGGTCACGCATGGGTTTGTCGAGATACATACAATAAAGAACCGGGGCATCGTAGCCGGTGAGAAGCTTCTCAGTGACTATGAGAATCCTGGGAAGCTCCTCTGGCTTGATAAAGGCTTTGCGGACTTTCTTTTCTTCTTCATCGCTCAGGTGATAGCGTGACAGCTCCGGTGGATCATTGTGGCTGGGGCTAATAACCACTTTGGAATATTCGGCAGGAAGATATTTGTCCAGGGCTTCCTTGAGGAGGCAGCAGGCTTCACGGTCTACCCCGACCAGAAAAGCCTTGTAGCCGATAGGCTCTACCGTTTCTTTGAAGTGGTTGGCAACATACTGTGCGACCCGCTGGACCCGGTCATGGTTCTTGAGCATGTTCCTTAAGTTGACCGCCTTGTCCAACACCCGGTTCAGGTCTTCAATATCGCTGACACCTTCGGCTTCGGCTAGGTCGAGGAACTCCTTCTCCAGAACCTGACGGTCAACTCTGAGCTCATTCGGTGCCAGTGCGTAGTAGAGGGGCACGGTGGTCTTATCCTCAATAGACTCGGCGATGGAATACTTATCCAGATAGCCCTGCGGGTCGTCCACGCCAAAGACCTTGAATGTGCCCTTGCCGTAGGCAGTCTTATCAACCGGAGTGCCTGTAAAGCCCAGATAGGTGGCATTGGGCAGGGCACCCATGAGGTAGTTGCCAAGGTCGCCGCCAGTAGTGCGGTGGGCTTCATCCACCAGGACAAAGATGTTGTATCGGGTGTTGATATTAGCGGGGATATCGTCAAACTTGTGGATCATAGAGACGATGATGCCCCGGACATCGTTCCTCAGAAGCTCTTTCAGCCTTTCTTTACTATTAGCCACCTCTACGCTACCCAGCCCCACAGCGGCTAGGTTGCCGAAAAGCTGCGTCTCAAGCTCGGTGCGGTCGACCAGCATGAGCACTGTCGGGTTATCGAAAACAGGCTCCTCAACGAGTCGCTTGGCGATGGTTATCATGGTGTAGGTCTTGCCGGAGCCCTGCGTGTGCCAGACCAGACCTCGCCGCTTGGCCGGATCATGTGCTCTTACTAGGACACGCTCGACGGCCCGCATCTGGTGAGGGCGAAGCACCACTTTCTGCAACTCATCGTCCTTGCGGGTAAAGAGGATGAAGTCCCGCAGCACCCGCAGGACTCTCTCGGGGGCGACAAAGGTCTTAACCAGCGTCTCGAAGTCGCTGCCGGCAGTCTCCTCTTTCCAGTTGAACAGGTTCTTCTGGGATAAGTTCCAGGTGGCACCGTAGTAGTATTGAATCATGTGGGTGAGGCTGAAAAGCTGCATTAATGCCATCAGTTCAGGCCCTTCCCGTTCGTAGCGGCGTAGCTGGTCAAGTCCCTCCCCGATGCCGTCCAGCCGGGTGGCGGCTTTAGTCTCAATCAGAATGACCGGGATGCCGTTGATGAGAAAGGCGATGTCGGCACGGATGGTATGAACGCCGTTGGTAAAGCTGAATTCGTCCGTGACATGGAAGGCATTGCGGTGGGGGTTGTCAAAGTCCAGCAGGTGGAGGTTACGCTCTCGCCTCTCTGCCTCAACGAAGACCGTCTTCAGCCCTTTGAGATACTCCCAGGCCTGGAGGTTGCCCTCGATGGTGGGCGGCACCCGGATGAGGTGGCTGGCAATCTCCTCAGCCTTCAGGTAGTCAACGGTGTCTGGATTCAGGCTCTGGGCTTTCTCTATGAAAGTCTCCCATAGGATGGGGCTGGTCTCGCCACGCCGCAGACGCAGGGCATCATCCGGCGAGAGATACGTCCAGCCTGCTTCCGTAGCATAGCGGACAAGTGGCCCCTGGACGATATTCCGTTCGCTGCGGAAGCTCATGCTGCCATAGCCTCCAATTCTTTGACTCTGACCTTTCCTGTCATTAGCTGATTAAGCATCGTTTTGAATAAAGCTTTGAGTGACTCCTTACGTTTCTCCTCTGCTTCAATTTTCTTGTCTACCGATGTAAGCATATCAGTGATTTGTTGCTGCTCTTTTATCGGCGGAATAGGAACTAAAGCAGAGTGCACGAAGTTTCTATTAAGGGTAGGGACACTTACTCCGGTGGCATACTTATGGAAATCTACCAAGTGAAGCAGGTAATAAATGAACTTCGGCTCATTGCCATGAAAATCCTTAACGTAAAGGCCAGTATTATGTGGCCAATAATTGTCTTCGACATATGCCAAATTGCCAATTGAACCGCTCCGGCCAGTGACTACGCCAGGGCCATCACAAACAAAGGTATTATGGTATCCTATGACACCACTTGAGCCAACTATTGGATACTTTCCAGGAATTTGATTCTGTTTTGGCAAATCTTTACCCCTCTGCAACGTTGCTGTATTAAGCAACAGCTTAACCTCCCAGTGCTCCGGCACCGGCCCGATTTCTGTCTCCTTAAGAGGCACTTGCTCCGCTTCCGCTACCGGCACTGGCCCATAGATAAAGAGGTGACGCATGAGGGATTTCTTCAGCTCTCTGGCAGCGGTGATGATTTTATCCTGCTTCTCAATGGCCTTCTGGATAGTAGAAAGCACATGGGCGCTAGCCTTCTGTTCAGGGAGTGGGGGGAGGGGAAGCAATATACTCTCTAAATTACGTCGAGTGATTCGATTTCGTGTAACACCATAGGCAAGTTGGGCTGCTTGTCCGAGTGCAATGTTACTATTCAAACTAAACAGCACGTAATTGGAGTCAACAACGCTAGACTTGGTTCTAAATATTGTTACATCAACAGCGGTAATGGTTGGATATGGGAGTATAGGAAGCTTACACGCTCTTCCAATTGGTTCACCCATTCGAGATAGAAGAATATCTCCTGCTTCCAAGAAAGTGCAACCCAATTCTTTTGCTCGTTCGAGACTAATATAACGTTTTGACTTGTCAAGAAATATCCCCCAGCCGA
>CAYOKF010000151.1:0-912 GCA_964404475.1 uncultured Dehalococcoidaceae bacterium
CGAGCGATCGGATAAGTACCATCCAGAGGTGTGGCCACACTGGGTAAAACTCCTTCTGAATCCGCCGTCTGCTTAATGGCCAGGGGTTTTACTTCTTCCGTCACATAGCCCAGCCCGGGGTAGAAGATGGCATTAGGATTCCTGGCAACTTCGGAAACGCCTTCCTCAGTGGAAGGCAGGAGCAGCACCTTGGGGCCGTACTCCAGGGATTCATCCGCTGATGGCAGCCCTGCCATTTGTACCACGTGCTCTTTAAAGAAGACGTGGGTGCCCGAATTGGTATCTCGAGAGAGCGCCACTATGGGGGCATCATTGCCACCGACCTCTTTCCAGTTGGTTATCTGGTTGATATAGATAGCGGATAGCTGGGTGATAGTCAGCTCGGAAACGGGATTAGCTGGGTTCACCACCACCGACAGCGCATCAGAGGCCACCTGAATCTCGTAGGGTTCCACTCCGTTGGCTTTTGCCTGGTCAACTTCCTGTTGCTTGATGGTTCTTGAAGCCTGGCAGATATCAGTAGTGCCATTAATCAGAGCCGCAATACCGGCCCCTGACCCGGGGCCGCTGACAGCTATGTTTACCTCCGTGTGCATCTTCATGAAATTTTCAGCCCATACCGAGGTCAACGGTGTCACCGTGTTGGAACCAATGATGTTGAATGAGCCAGAGAATTCATCATCAGCCGTAGTGCCCTGGTTGCTGCATCCTGCCGCAGCAACGAACAGCACTGCCACTAAAGCCAAGGCCAGCCAGCCTTTCTTCATTTTCTTAATCAGTTTTATCAATCTTGAATCTCCTTGATAGTGTATTTTTATATAAGGGGATACCCCTGTAGTTTTTAACAATGTGCAAATTCTTTGACCAGCGTTTCCACACGGTCTCTTATGGTATCTCTTATCTTCCTTATTT
>CAYOKF010000151.1:922-4338 GCA_964404475.1 uncultured Dehalococcoidaceae bacterium
AAAGACCTGCCTTCAGGGTCTTCCAGTTCCCAGTCCTGGGTGGGGACAAAGGAGGCTGGGCATGTTTCTTCGACACCACAGCCCATGGTAATTATACGGTCAGCTTTCTCCATAATCTTCAGGGTCAGGGCTTTTGGTCTCTGTTTGCTTATATCAATGCCGCTTTCCTGCATAGCCTCTACCACGCTTCTATCCATATGAACCGCAGGTTTGGTTCCGGCAGAAATGGCCATGGCTTTACCCTTAGCCATCTGGTTAAAGAATGCCTCAGCCATCTGGCTACGGCCTGAGTTATGGACACAAACAAACAACACCTTTTTCATCATCAAATTAAAAAACCTTAAACCTTTTTTCACTTCACTCTATTACATAGAATAGAGGGCGAACTTTAAAGTCGGTTTAAGGCTATGTTAAAACTGTGTTAAATTTTTACTGTCCCGGTATTAATGGGAGACTGAAGATAAAAGTTGAGCCCTTTCCCTCCTCGCTCTGAACCCAGATTTTGCCTCCGTGGGCTTCCACAATATGTTTGGCAATTGCCAGCCCCATACCGGAACCTTGGCCAGTCCGGGATTTATCAGCTTTGTAAAAGCGCTCGAAAATGTGAGGCAAATCGTCTCTGGCAATGCCCGTTCCGGTATCCGATACCTCTACGCCAACTGAATCTGCAATGTGTAAAGTCCTGATTCTTATGCTACCGCCAGGGCGATTGAACTTTATGGCGTTGTGAATGAGGTTGACCATCACCTGCCGAATGCGATCTTTGTCAGCTTGGGTAACTTGCAAATCATCTCCGAGTGCCATATCTAGAGTAAGGTTTTTTCTTTCTGCCTGTGGTTTGAGTTGGGCTATAACCTCCTCCGCCAGCGAGGTGAGCTCTACCGGTTCCAGCTTAAGTTCGGCTTTACCTGTTTCAATACGCGACAGCTCGGTCAACTCGGCGACCATTTGCGTCATCCTATCTACCTCGGTCTCAATTCTGGATAGGAAGTCCTTAGCCGCCTCTCTGTCATCAATGGCACTATCTTGTAATGTCTCCACCATAGCCTTTATCCCAGACAATGGCGTCCTGAACTCATGGGATATGTTTCCCACCATCTCCCGCCGCATGGTCTGCAAGCTTCTGAGTTCAGTTAGGTCCTGAAGTAAAAGCAGGATTCCTTCTAATTGGTTATTGGCAACAGGAATGCCAATAACCCGCAGAAATCTGTTTGATGTGCCTAACTCGAATTGAGTAATCTGCTCCTTTCCTGTTTCAAGGCATGAGGTTAAAAGGTCGTTCAACTCATACTCACGTACTGCTTCTATAAGGGGTTTACCTTTGGCGTCCTTATCCCTGATGAGTAAAAGTCTCTGGGCTGCTTTATTGGTCAGGACTATGTTCCCTTCGGCATCAGTCAAAATGACTCCATCAGCCATGTTATTAAGGATACTTGTCAGACGAGTCCTGTCTTCTGAGATCGTGGTTAACATTTCTTTTAGCTTCAACGACATTTCGTTAAAGGCTTGAGCAAGTTGTCCTGACTCGTCTCTAGTTCTTACAGATATTTTTTGGCCCAACTCTCCAGAGGCCATTTCTTGGGATGCTTTCGTGAGTTCCCTTATGGGCTGTGTTGTCATCCTGGCAATTAGCCACGCTGCCAGAATGACCAGAATGGCTGCTACTACCATGGCAACGACGATACTTATAATGATGCTATTAACCGAGCTTTCAACCTCGGTTAGCGGAAGAGCAACCCTAGCAATACCCAAGACATCGCCGCCCTGACTTGTAATGGGAACGGCCAGATACATCATCTGCTCACCTATGGTGGTGCTGTAGCGGGTGCTTTCACCAAGGCCTGATGCCAAGGCATCTTTTACCTCGGGACGTGAAGTGTGATTCTCCATTGTGGCGGGGTCTTCATCAGAGTCACCGAGAACGGTGCCATCCAAAGCTATTATAGTTATCCGCGTGCCGGTCTGAACTCCCAGCTTTTTAGCCAAAATATCAAGGTTGTTATCTCCTTCTTGGCCGGAGAAAATTGGAAGACTAACTTCAGCCGTAATCTTAGCCTCGTTTCCAAGTTGGGTGTACAGATTATTGAGCTGGCTATTTCTGATGGAGCTTGCCAGATACGCCCCCAGAACTGCCATACTGACAATAACAAGCAAAACAAACCAGATAGCTATGCGCCACTGAATACTTCGAAACAATTTCAGCCTTCCAGCTTATAGCCCGTTCCCCTTACCGTAATCAAATACCGGGGTTTTTGGGGATTGGCCTCGATTTTTTGCCTTAACCAGCGTATGTGTACGTCTACGGTACGCGTATCACCAGCGTAGTCATAGCCCCACACTTTTTCCAAGAGTTGCTCACGGTTAAAGACGAACCCCTTGTTCCTGGCCAGGAAAAGCAGCAAGGCAAATTCCTTCGGTGTAAGATCCAGGGCTGTTTCATTTAGTGAGGCTATATGCCGGGCAGGGTCAATCTCAAGGTCTTCGATTTTCAGCAAAGACCCCTCAGCAGTAGGAACAGTCTCAAACATCCTGGCTCGTCGGAGCATAGCCCGTACCCGAGCGAGTAGCTCTCTCATGCTGAAGGGCTTGGTCATGTAATCATCAGCCCCGATTTCAAGGCCAACAACTTTGTCAGTTTCTTCAGCTTTAGCGGTCAGCATCAAGATGGGAACAGTCATCTCCTTGCGTAAAATACGGCATACTTCAAAGCCATTCATCGTCGGTAACATGATATCAAGGAGAATAAGATCAGGTTTTACTTTCCGGGCAATCTCTATAGCCTCGGCACCATCAATGGCCGTAGCCACATTGTACCCATCCTTTTGCAGATTGTATCTTAATGTAGCCATCAGGTTAGCGTCATCTTCGACAATTAGAATCTTGTTTTTACTCATTCTGACATAAGTATATCCTCAAACCGACTGCTTCCTCAAATTATTCGTTGCAAGCAGTAAAGCGGCCGCATTCTTAATTGGGTATTTGTTCCCAGCCAGAGGCAAGAAAAACTAGCTTCTATACACAGAGTGAGAACGTCTTCGAGAAGGTTTTAGTTCTACCTAAAGTTCAGGGCTTAGTTAAAAGGTTCTATGCATCACAGCTTGAGCATTTCCAGTATCTTCTTAACCATCTTGACGGTTCGGGCTTTAATAACATCAACTATCCAAACGGCCTCTGTAAAAACGCCGGAATTGAGGTTCAGACCATTTGTGTCTTTGCAGTCGGTCACCTTGAAAGATTTGTTACAAAGAGTGCAGTTATAGCCGGCAAGTAACAGACAGCGGTTCTGCCGACGGTATGCACGACGGTATGCAGCGATAATAATTACTACCGAAAAGAAAAACAGATACTCTTTGACCTCAGCGCCAAATAGTATTATTATAAAAGTATACTATATGTAAATTAGGAGTAAATTAGAA
>CAYOKF010000152.1:0-4330 GCA_964404475.1 uncultured Dehalococcoidaceae bacterium
CCACTCCCACTCCTGCCCCCACTCCTGCTCCTGCTCCAGCTACAGCTCCTGCTCAAGCTCCTTCTAGTCCTGCCCCGTCACCGACACCAACAACTGACGCCGCGAAATATGGCGGTATTCTCCAGGTGTCGATGAATTTGGAACCATATAGTTTCGGGCTTCCATTGAAAATGGGTCCTGGTATGGTTAACTATGCCCACCTGAGCATGGAGACCCTGGTTAATGGTGACCCTGATAATCCTGGATGCTACCTGCCGGTACTTGCCGAAAGCTGGGAGTTAGCTCCGGACAAGTCATCTTACACTTTTCACATCAGGAAGGGAGTCAAGTTCTTTGACGGGACTGACCTTGACGCCCAGGCAGTCAAATGGAACCATGACCAGGTCCTGGCGTCGGCTAAGCCCCAGCTGGTAAAGGTGTCATCAATCGATCTTATTGATGACTATACCCTTCGTTACAATCTCAACTCCTGGGATCCCCTTGTTATGAGTGACCTGGTGCGTGAAGAGTGCATGATCATTTCGCCAACCGCCTACGAGAAACTGGGCGAAGAAGGGGTTCAGAACAACCCGGTAGGAACCGGGCCATGGATGGTCAAGGACTATGCGCGGTCTCAGCACGTAAAATTCATGAGGAACCCCAACTACTGGCAGGAGGGTCTGCCCTACTTAGACGAAGTGCATATTCTTACCATCAAGGATCCGATGACACAAGAAGCGTCTTTACTGAATGGAGACGTTCAAGTTCTTCACAATGTGGACAGGGTTACCGGCGCTGCGATGATTGCGAGGGGATTTGATTATCAGACATTCGTCGGGCAGAACGTAATGATTGATTTTGATAGTACAACATCAGAATCTGCCTGGTCTGACAGGCGGATGCGGGAAGCTCTGGAGTATGCCGTTGACAGGGACGGGATTTGTGAGGCGCTGGGTGAGGGACTGGTCACACCTTCAGAATGCATTATTCATACTATTCGTAGTTGGGGTGACCCCGGTATTCCAGTGCGTGAGTACAATCCGGAGAAAGCAAAGCAGCTGTTAGCAGAGGCTGGCTACCCCGATGGCATTAAATGCCACTTGTCCTATAATCGAGACCAGATAGATGCGGATTTTGTCGTGGCTCTGCAGGAGGACCTGGCGAATGTGGGAATTATTGTGGATCTTGACCCCATGACTTCGGTCCAACAGAGAGAGAGACAGGTGTTACCGCACGAGGGTAATGAGTTACGTCTTGGAGCTGCACGCTATGACCCGCCCAATCTCCTGGGAGCGGTAAGAATGGACCTTTGCGCAGATTCAGACCATAATCCCGATACCAAAAGGCCGGATGAATTTGAGAGACTCTTCGCACTGGCGCTTACCGAGGTTGATACTAACAAACAAGTAGAACTAGCCTTGCAGATGGAAAAGGCTGCATACGAAGATGCCATGCTAATTCCGCTGTGGAACAACCCGATGGTCGCTGTCTATTATGATTATGTTAAAGGCACAAACTGGTACCCCACCGGTCCTTTCCCGGACCTGGATTATGCCTGGTTGGATAAGTAGTCAGTTGACAGATTAGCCTGACGGTAAATTCAGAAGGACGTGCGTGGCAGGCCCTAAGGCCTGCCACGCGTTCTTAAGGAACTTGTACCATGAGAAGGGAGTTTGCCATGACCGGGAAGGGGTTATCACAGGAGCCAGTATACACCGTACTTAACCCGGCGGCTGAGGAGCCTGAGAGAGATATAAAACCTCTTAATCCTCGCCCTGACACTCTAGAAGGTAAGACAGTTAATGTCATAAACCTGCAGGGAGGAAATGAAGAGGTAATGGAATCAATAGCGCCTGATTTAAAGGCGGCTGTCCCCGGCAGCAATGTCATATACTACAGAACGGAGGGCGGCTATGGTGCCGCTTTAACCGACAATGATTGGGCTAGAATGCTGGATTGTGACGCGGCTATAGTTGGCCATGCCTACTGAGGGGGCGCCGCTAATTATACGAGCCGAGTTGCGGTTCAAATGGAAAAGAAGGGAATCCCGGTTGTATTGGAGATATGGGATTTCGAGGATATTATAAGTGTTGCAAAAAGATCGGCTACCAGGGAAGGTATGCCAGAACTACGTATGGTTCATACGCCCCCTGATACTGCGCAGAAAAACGTCACCGAGTTCATCCCTGCCTTTATCGACGCCCTGACCAGGCCTCTGACCGAAAAGGAGAAGCGGTCAGGAACCTATAAGCCACCAGAGCAGCCAAGGATTGCCATGACCGGAACCTGGAAGGAAGTCCAGGCATACTTTGAGGGCGACCTTACTCGCTTCCCCCCCGGCAGGCCACCCCGTGCACTGATGACCGATGGGCTTCCGGTAACGCCACCCACTGAGGAAAGGGTTGCCGAGATGCTCACCGGAACCAGCCATGCCCCTGATGAGTTTATTGAGATAAAGGAAAGAAGGTCCGGCTTAGTGGAACGGATAGCTACGGTAGAGAAGGTAGCTGTCAATGCGGTGATGGCAGGATGCAAGCCTGAATATATGCCGGTACTGCTGGCAATGCTAGAGCTGGGGTCTTGCACCGGTGGAGTTAGTGACTGTTCCAACGGGCGTATGTTTGTTGTAAGCGGGCCGATAGCCCAGGAAATAGGCATGAATTCGCAATTTGAGCTCCTTTCTCCAGGCAATCCAGCTAATATGAGCATAGGACGGGCCTGTGCGTTGATGGGTATTAACCTGGCAGGCGCTATAATTGGTGTCACTGCTATTGGGCGTATAGGTAATAACCTGTGGGGTCTTACCTTTGCTGAGAGTGAGAAAAGCCCGTGGCAAGGACTGAATGTGGAGGAAGGCTATGGTGCTGATGAAAGTGTCATTTTGAGCTTGGGTGGCCATATTCAGGTTATGCCTGCTTGCACTGGAATGGTAGCAACCCCGACTGACCTTTTTGAATTCCAGAATAGCACACCAGAGCACCTCACTACTGCCCTCAAGACCTGCACAGAAAACTTAGGCTCTCTAGTCTTCTTTACCCCGGACACTGCCCGGGTCTGGAAGGAGCAATACGGTTTTGAAACTATGCAGCAGCTTAAAGACTACCTGTACGACAACGTAACCTGTACCCATGGCGAGTTAGCTTCACACTACAGGTTCTTCGCCATGGAAGCGGAAGCACAGAACAATCTACGGGGTTCAAGAAAGCTGAACCCAGACCATCTTGACCTACCTGACAATGCACCAGTACCTTGCATAATAAGGGGGCCCGAGTCCATCAAAATAATAGTAGCCGGAGGAGACGGCTATGCCTGGGGGTGGGGTAGCGCTTGGGTACCTACTGCTACGTCAATAGATAAATGGAGGTGAATTTAACCTGCTCCCGGTAAAATTGCCTATCCTTTAAGTTAGTATATCAGGTTATGTGCAACACAAGGCATATTAAATACATAAATTTAAAGGATTAGATGTCCTGATATTAGCGACTGCATACATTGTTTAGTATTGGATGCGGATATATACTAGAAAATGTCTCTGAATGCAGAGGAATTCAATAGCTAAGAGGTAAAGCAAATCTGAGATTGTGCACTCTAACGCGCAAAAAAGGAGGGATAAGAGAATGAGATCACCAGCCAGATTCATTGTAGACACCCATTCCCATATCACCACCCTGTACCAGCCCAAGGGGACGAAGGGCATGCAGCCACCGGAGAAGGTGAAAGAGTGGACCGTAGAGGCAATTACGGGCAAGGTCATCGTGGAGATGGAGTCGTTTGACAACTCGCCGCTCTGTCTCTATGACATGGACCGCTACGGCATTGACATGTGCCTGCTGAAGCCGAGTGTCATCGGCACCACCAATGAGTCACAGGCAGCCCTGGTGGAGAAATACCCGGACAAGTTCCGCGCTTTCTGTGCTGACCAGACGTTGAAAATTAAAGTGGCACGCGGCGAGGCGAAGTGGACACTGGATGATGCCGCTGACGAGGTAGAGAAAGCGCTCAAGACGGGCAATTACATTGGCATCGGTGAGTTTGTTCCCACACAACATGGAAAGATATACTCCTTTGAAGAACGCCTCAACGAGTACCGCACCTTTGCCGAGCTGGCCAGGAAATACGGTGTCTCCATTGACTTTCATGACTTCAGTCGTCAGAACTTTGATACCTATGAGCTTCTTGCGCGGATAGCTCAGGAGTATCCGGATGTGCCAGTCATCTTCTGCCACGCCGGATATTCCATAGGTGGCTACACGTACGGGTCAGAGCGCATCCGGAAGGCGTGCGGCGTGGCGCAGCACGTCAATAATGTTTATCTGGAGACGGGCAACTGGCCCGCCGAGTATTTCAAATA
>CAYOKF010000153.1:0-4275 GCA_964404475.1 uncultured Dehalococcoidaceae bacterium
GCAGAGCCGCCGGATAAGGCACTCAATGACGCGCTAAAAATGGCTACGGAACGGGGCATCTTTATTCATATGTCTCTGGACAGGGATGGGGCAAATGAGAATATCTATCTCCTTAATACAGAGGCCAATCTACAGATTGCCGCCAAGATTCAAAGCGGAGAGCTCAAGCTAAGCGGACTAAAGCCCGGAGCGCCGTCATACGTTACCACGGAAGAGCAACCCAATGTTTTTGCCCTTTATGAGCAAAACATCGGCCTGCTCACCCCCATGATTGCCGAGGAGCTGCGTGAGGCGGAGAAGCTATACCCCGAAAGCTGGCTCCGGGATGCCATTAAGGAAGCTACCCTGCACAATAAGAGAAACATAAGATACATCATGAAGATTTTGCAACGCTGGTCGGCAGAAGGTAAGAGCGATGGAACACATCCACGACATTCTAAAACAGACCCGGATAAATACATCAAGGGAAAATATGGACACATCGTCCGACGCTGAAGAACCCCCACCAGCAGACCCGAATTGCCCCGCCTGTAAAGGAGCGGGAATCGTTCATCCCTTGCTCCCTTCAGGAAAGCCAGATTACAGCCGGGTTATTCCCTGTAGCTGCACCAGAAAAGAACTGGACGAAGAGCGCCGGGCTCGCCTTGAGCGTTATAGCAACCTGGGCTCACTGGCCCGTTTTACCTTTGATAAATTGCTCCCGCAAGGTAGAAGCGGTAATCCAACACACCAGGAACAGTTCTCCCGCGCCTATCAGGCGGCTAAGTCATTCGCTGCCGAGCCTAAAGGATGGTTCGTTCTGAGCGGTGCCAGCGGCAGCGGGAAGACACACTTAGCCGCAGCTATCGCTAATGAATGCCTCCATAGCGGCTACCCGGTTCTATACCAGACCATTCCTGACCTTCTTGACCGCCTCCGCTCCACCTTCAGCACCGACGGCGAAGTGCCCTACGTTGATTTCTTCGACATGGTACGCAATGCACCATTACTGATACTGGATGACCTGGGTGCCCAAACCGGAACGCCCTGGGCTAGAGAAAAGCTGGACCAGCTAATGACCCACCGCTTTAATAGCGAACTTCCCACCGTAATTGTCGCCATCGTACCCATCGAGCAGCTCGATGAAAGATTAAGCACCCGCCTGACTGACCCCAACCTGTGCCAGGTATTCAATCTGGAGAAAAAAACGGACTCAGTCGAATATACCGGCGGACTTGATTTAGCTCTGCTCAGAAATATGACTTTTGACAACTTCGACTACAAAAGAGTGAACCTGCCTTTAGAGCAACGTCAAAATCTGGAACATGCCTTCCGCGAGGCACTTAACTTCGCCCAGTCACCAGAAGGTTGGCTGGTACTTCTGGGGGTTACTGGTTGCGGCAAAACTCACTTAGCCGCCGCCATTGCCAATTACCGCCTTCAGTCAGGTAATCCAGCCCTGTTCCTGGTAGTACCTGAATTTCTTGACCACCTGCGTTCTACATTCAGCCCGGAAAGCAAGATATCCTATGACCAGCTCTTCGAAAGTGCGAAGAATGCCCCGTTGCTGATACTGGATGACTTCGGCGAGCAGTCAACTACTCCCTGGGCACAGGAAAAACTCTATCAGGTTATTAACTATCGCTACAATGCCCGCCTGGCAACGGTGATTACCAGCCGCCATGCATTGGACGAATTAGAAGCGGTTGGCGAACCCATTATGTCCAGATTGTCAGACATCCGCATCAGCTTTGTCTTGAATATCACGGCGCCTGATTATCGCAGTGATTTGTCTTCCAGCCGTAGAAGAACATCCCCGCGAAATAAGAAGCGCTGATACCATCCTAAGCCGCTATGGCTCAGAACTCCCCGAATTATATCCAATCCGATCTAACTGGATTCATAACATCGGTTGGGAGGGCAATGTTTTTGCCATCAGTGCTTGACTTTTTATTCAACACCCCATATTTTTTTAAGTAAATATGCCATATTGTCCAAATATATTCCAAAAAGGGCTTGACTTTTTACTCAACATACTCTAAAATATCTCCAACTGTATATTCAGGGATAGTCTATAGTCATGGAAAACGCTAATATGTTCGGGGCCAGATTAAGAGAGCTGAGAATAAATGCCGGCATGACCCAGAGGGGACTTGCCCGGGCAGTCGACATTGACTTCACCTATTTAAGTAAAATTGAAAACGGGGTAATGCCTCCTCCCAGCGAAAAGGTAATTCTACAGATGGCGGAGGCCCTTAACGCTGACCAGGATGAACTGCTTACCCTGGCTGGCAAAATACCACCTGACATAGCTGAAATATTGAAAAATCCTGAGACGTTACAGATGTTGCGCTCAGGCCGGATGCGTAAAAAGGCCAGGACTGCAAGCCAAAGGGGGATAACGATGACCAAACTATCAACACCGCTTAAAAGCCTATACCGCGTAGCCATACCGCTTCTTCTGGTAATTGCGGTGGCTACCTCGCTATGGTTTGCCACACCAACCAAAGCCCTTACGGTAGCCTACCCACAACTCCCCTCCGGAACGCTCGGGAGCACTCTTTACGGGCAGGTAGTGGTAACCATTGAGGAAAATGAACACCTCCCGCTCAAGCAAATCTGGATGGAGATTTACAAGGCGGACGACACTAGCAAGAAAGCTACCTGTACTTACCTGCCCGTTACCAGCACCGACAAGACATATACGGGTGATTTCGGCACGATTATCGTTGATGCCACTACCGGAAACGGCTGGCAGGAAGCCTCCAAGGCAGGATATATTGTCTGGGAAGGAACTGCCTATAACTGGCCCGCCCAGTTAGGTTACGGTTACGCTTATACCGGCTCAGTGTCCATAACTTATGACCTGACCTGGGATTCACCCTCGGGATGGCCCAGCGGGCAGTACCTGATTAAGACCTATATCGTTACCTCAGATGATACCACCTTTACCGAACTCAGCAGTCAATTTAGTCTCCAGGCTCTCTCTGGCGGAGCGGCACCCGTACCCGCACCTACACCGGGAGTTACCCCTGTATCCAACATCGTTGATATAAACGGTAAATTCACCCAGGCGACGACTGCCAAATCTGCAGACGCCAAGGTTGAGATAGCCATCCAGAAAGAAACTACCGGTTTGACCAAAGAAGGCCGGCCTCTCAGTCAGATACAGGTAGTGCCGATGACCACCCCACCGGCACCGCCGGCAGAGGCGAATGTTATCGGGCTTACCTATGACTTCGGGCCTGATGGAGCCACCTTTGACCAACCAGTTACTATCAAACTGACCTTTGACCCGAATGCTATCCCCGAAGGAGTTGACCCTGCTGACCTAGTCATCGCCTACTGGGATGCAAGCACGAGTCAGTGGGTGGAGCTGAACAACATTGCCGTTGATACCACCAATAATACCATCAGCGGCGAGATAGACCACTTCACTGCTTTCACTATCATCGCTCACACCAGTCCTGCCGAATTCAGCGTCAGCAATCTGGTGATCGCTCCAACTGAGGTCGATATTAAAGAAAAAATAACAATAAGCGTGGATGTAGCCAACACCGGTGATCTTACTGACACCTACGATGTAATCCTGAAGATTGACGATGTCTCAATAGCCACCAAGGATGTGGAGGCAGCCGGACAGGAGAGCAAGACAGTCACTTTCACCACAACCCTGGCCATGGCCGGAAGCTTTGAAGTCAACGTTAATGGACTGACAGGAACGGTAACGGTGATACAGCCAGCAGCGCCCACACCAGAGCCGACGCCAGCACCGGCGCCAGAGCCAGCACCGCCTACGCCAGCACCGGCACCTCCAACACCGGCGCCTGCACCGGAACCTGCACCGGCGCCGCCAACACCCACTCCCACACCGTCGCCAGAAGAGGTACCAATCAACTGGTGGTACATCGGCGGTGGCATAGCCGCAGCCATAATAATCATTGCCTTAATTACCTGGCTGGTGGCCATCCGTCGCCGGACTGGTTAACCAGACAGAATATCACCCCCGTCGGTGATAACCGACAGGAAGAGGAGCCACTATCTAGTGGCTCCTCTTATTTTTTTGACAACATACACACCGAACAAGTTATCACTCAGGCAAATAGACTTTTAGCCATAACGTAGTATATACTACAGCATATGCCATACCACGATGCATTTCATCTACTTGACAGATGTCATATTATTTGCTATTATTCGTCAATTGACATCAGGCGCAGCAATGAAAACAGCTTTACTCAAGAGTAATCCCTATACCTGGGCGGGGCTTGGCCTGCGCATTGCCGGTATCCTTAT
>CAYOKF010000154.1:0-4235 GCA_964404475.1 uncultured Dehalococcoidaceae bacterium
TTTTACAACAGAGGATAGGTCGGCATACTTGCTTTTAAAAAAGGGGTTTTTGCTGCTGAAGACTGGGTAGCCAAGACCAGGAGGGGTGGCATTTTTCTGCACGCCGGCTGCCGTGAGGACTCTCTCCAGTTAGTGCATGGCGGTTACAGGCCGGTGCGTACGCTGCTGGTTGCCTTGAGTGCCAATGGCAAGACGACAACGACCTGTCAGATTCTGGCGCGTAAGGGGATGGAGAAATCCTGGCTGATTCAGGATGACGGTGGTACCCTGATGCCTGATGGCTCCTTCTACGGTTTTGAGGCGGGTGGGGTGTTTGTCAAGACGGAAGGAATCAACCCCGGGGAACAGGCTGAAATCTTTTACGGGTTACTGAAACGGGCTACCGTATGTGAGAATGTCTATGTCGGTGAGAGCGGGGATTTCGACTTTGAAAACTATGAAAGGACCTCCAACGGAAGAGCGGTTATTGCCAGAAAGGATTTTATGCATACCAGCCCGTATATTGATGTTGACCATATTGATAACCTGGTTATTATTACCAGAGGCCCGATGATTCCGGCGATATCCAAACTGACGCGGGAACAGGCGGTAGCCTTGATGGTTCTGGGGCAGGCCATGGAATCATCAGCGGGAGACCCTACTCAGGCGGGAAGTATCAAGAGCGAGTTTTTCTATGACCCCTTTGTTGCCGGTGATAAGGCCGAGCATGCCAATATCTTCTATGAAATAGTGAAGAATATTCCTGATATGAGTTTCTATTTGATGAATACCGGTGGGGTGGGTGAGATAACCCATTATAACTATAAGGATATTGCCGTGGCGCATACCATGGGGATACTGGACTCCCTGCTGAGGGGAGGACTTGAGGACTGGGTAGACTCACCAAGCGGCTTTCAGGTTCCCGCTGCGATAAGGGCAGTGGATGATATTCTGGTACACCCGGAGAGGCTTTATTCCCGGGTTGAATTTGAAGCCAAGCAGAGAGCTCTGAATCAGCTCAGGCTTGAGGCTGTTGCGAAAATCGGCAGTTCCCTGCATCCGGAAATCCGGAAGGTATTTTCGTCTGCTTAGGAAATCAACATAAGTGTTAGAATCTGACTGGTCAGGGCTTTTTCTTCCAGGGAAAGACTAAATGAGCAAGGCGGAATCTCCTCATCAGTTCGTTGTGTGTCAGAGCACGTGCGGTAATTACCATGTTTGTCGTTATTCCTTTCGGTTTGTTTTCCGGATCTGGCCGCCTTATTTCCGCTAGTTTGAGCTCATTGCGGTCGGCGGAAATACAGCAGTGAATAACCGACCAGTTGAATATGTCCGGATTATATTCCGGTCTGGTAGCGGCAAAATATTCACCGGTGATTTCAAGGCTTGCTATCTCTGCTACTCTAAATAGCTTCCACCCCGCCAGGTCGCCAAATTCACTATATCCGCTGACCTGGTAGCACCATAATGAGTCGCCGTCAACAGGGGTCAGCTTTCCCAAACAATAGGGTTCCACCAGGTGAAAACCGCCGTGATAGTGGAAATCAATAAGACATTTGGAACTAATTGCGGAACAGATTGTGGTTACGTGGTCAGCTCCGGCTTTTCTGCGGGTCAGCGTGATGTGTTGAGGGAAATATCTTTTGAGGTTTTTATAAATCTGGCACACAAGGACAGTTTACATAACTGGAGATATCGTGTCAATACGAAACAAATCTCAGGTGCCGCCGGTGGGAAGAAATTAGCTTCTGACCAGCAGAAGTGGTGTTTTGCCCCCCATCAGGACCTTCTGAGCCACACTGCCCAGAGCCCAGGCACTCAGGCCGGTCCTTCCGTGTGTAGACATCGCTACCATATCAATATTAAGTTCATCAGCGAGGTTGATAATCTCTTCAGCGGCATCGCCCGTTCTAACTTTGTAGGCATTGGTAATCCCTTCTTCCTCAAGCAAACTACAGATTCTTTTCAGGTAGCTTTCCGCCTCTGAGACAGATTGATTATCCGGCGACACTACATGGAGGACGGTAAGCTCTGCCGCAAGCCGGGAAGCGATTTCCGCAATATAGGGAATCACCACTTGGCTCCTTGTCGAGCCATCCAGTGGTACCAGCACCTTCTTTAATATGTTCTTTTCCTGTACGTCAGCATGTGTGCCTCTGGCTCTAATAAGCATCAGCGGCTGTCTGATTGTTGATCGCACCACCTTATCCGCCACGCTGCCCAGTGCCCAGCGCCCGATACCGGACCGGCCGTGAGTTGCCATGATAATCAGTTTGAAGTCGCCTTTGTTGACATAGCTGATGATGCTATCGGCAGGGTAACCGACCCGCGTTGCTGAACCTACCGTGATTGATTTACCAGCCGGTTGCTCAAGGTACTTTTCGGCATTGTGTTTGGTGTCCCTCGTTATCTTTTCAATGTAGCTCTGGCACTCCTGGTACTCAACGGCTTCTGCCGATTCGAGAACGGAAAACAAGGTAATTTGCGAACCGAGCCTCCCCGCCAGTTCCTCAGCGTAGGGCAAGGCTATCTCCGCCAGTTCGGAACCATCCAGTGGCACCACTATTTTTTCGTACATTTCTTAACCTTACTGCTCTGATCCGGATGTTCAAGCTTATCTCCGGAGCCGTTTAGCTGAGCAGCAATGGCTTTTTCTATTCTTAGTTGGTCAATTCTATAACATTATTATCAATTTTGGAATACATTTTACCTGGATTATCAATACTTTTTTGGTTTTGGCTTTACTTCGCGGGATTGACAAAGATGGCTTGGCCGCTTAAAAATTATCTGGCGGTAATGATTATGCCAATAAAACTGACGGCGCATGTTTATCAGGCTCCGGGACGCTGGTATCCGGGGTGCCAATCTGGTACGGAGGCTGGAAAAAAGATTACCACACCAGCCTAACTCCACCCTCTAAGCTGGTAATAATCAGCCAGCATTTTATTAAAGTCAGATTTTAAGAGCACTTTGCCGCTATCCTCCAGTTTTTCCTCGAAGAACCTTCCGGGGAGTGTGTCTGCGGTTGGCGGCATACCTTCACGCAGGTTAAATTCCCTGGCTTGATTGGTAATATTGGCAGCCAGTCTCTGCAGATCACTTTTATCTAAATCCATGCCGGTAGTGCCTTTGACAATTGATGAGAGCGTCTCCCAGGGGTACAGGTCCCGGAAAAAGCGGCAGATAATCAGGGCATCAAAAAGGGTGTGCCTGTCTTCAAAGTCAGCCAATAATTCCGCTTTACCCTCTATTTGGTCGGGCTCTATCATTCCTGACAGCTCTGCTTTATAGACCGTTGCCCTCAAGTGACAGGCGCCCCTGTCTGAAGTGGCGTAAGCCAGCCCCATTCCCTTTAAGACACGGGGTTCATAGCCCGCGGGTTCCAGTCCCTTAACGTGAACTGCCAGGTCTTCCAGCCCCCACTCTTTGCTGGCAGGTACTATTCCGTCTGCCAGAGTATTGCCGATGCCCTCTCTACGGGCAATCTTTTTCAGGATCCCGGCGATGCCATCATAATCGCCGTACTCAATCTTCTCCCCCAGTGATTCCCGGTGCGAAGCCTCTATGGTGAAGGCAGCGAGATTGCCCGCCGTCATGGTGTCGATACCCAGTCGGTCACATAAATCGTTAAGATAGGCAATCTCCCTGATATCATCGAGCAGGCACAGTCCGCCAAAAGCATAGATGGTCTCATATTCCGGCCCCTCGATTACCAGCCCCTTATGTCTCCCGTCAACAACCTCGGTTAGATTGCCACAGGCCAGAGGGCATTTGGGGCATGCTTGAGCGCGGACATTGCATTGCTCAAGCAGGG
The DNA here is from genome assembly GCA_964404475.1 of uncultured Dehalococcoidaceae bacterium. Classification (GTDB taxonomy): domain Bacteria; phylum Chloroflexota; class Dehalococcoidia; order Dehalococcoidales; family RBG-16-60-22; genus CAYOKF01. The sequence goes on from CAYOKF010000154.1 coordinate 3,794, forward strand.
CATCGGCGCTTATCTTTGGCCACCTGTCAAACGTCCCCCGTGACCAGTAACGGGTAGGAAAGGCGCCCGCCCGGTTGGTGGCAGCCACCAGCATGGGCGTGCCCAGTTTCCTGTAATTTAGCGCTCCGGCATCCGTTTTGGCCTTACTGGCGGTATCTTTCCATACCTCATTAAGAATGTCGGCATTGGCTGTGTTTCTGGGCCGGTCACCGTGGAAGACAACTGCTTTGATTTTCTTTGAGCCTAAAACTGCTCCGGTTCCTGCCCTCCCCGCCGACCTCCAGTAATCATTTTCGATTACGGCAAACCTGACCAGGTTTTCCCCGGCCGGGCCGATAACGGCGATGCCGGCATCTTTCACCCCGACTTCCCTGCGGACGATGTCTTCGGTTTCATAGGTTTCTTTTCCCCAGATATGGGCAGCGTCATGAAATAGCACATG
>CAYOKF010000155.1:0-4211 GCA_964404475.1 uncultured Dehalococcoidaceae bacterium
CAAGGATATGAGCGTTTTTTGTGATAGGTAGCAGTCACTTTGTAATAGCTTTGTGATTAGGTCTTTCTACACTATTAACGTACTACTAAAAAAGGAAAGATCGGGGGACTTATGTTAAGAACGTACCTGGCAGGCTGCCTTGTCCTGTCTTTCGGCATAATTTGCGCTTATATATTCAGTCTGTTCTGGATACAGGGGCCAGTTATACTTACCGAGCCAAATAAGCTCATCCTTTTTATTGAAACCATCATGAGCGTGTTTATTATCTGCTTTGGATTCAGGCTGCTCATGCGCACCTGAATCAGCCTTACCGCACGCCGATATCCTTTATACACCGCTCTTTATTACTCACCTGATTCCAAGATAGGGCTATGATATTTTTACTTCACCTGCTTTAAATACGGTAGCCCTGGTTTTAGTACGGGCAACAGAACCTCCTGACCCGGTCAGGAATATCCTGTAAGATAACACTCCCCATATCACAATGGGGAAAAGGTCAGCACCTATTATCGCAAAAAGCACTATTAGCGGACTTTGCTCCATTGAACCAGCAACGCCGGAAAGAGTAGTCCGGGCAAATAGCACGACGCTTATCAAATGGACCACAAATATGGCCGGCAGGGCAATTGCAATTGACTTCAGGCGTCTGAATACCTTCAGCCCGGGTGTCGCCAGGATGAGAGAAACCACCACTACGAGGCCATAATGAAGCGCTGAGACATATATTCCCGCAACCGGATTTGATACGTTTCTTATGTATATATAAAGCGTATCCTGCTCCAGCGATAATGTCAGGTCCGGGGAGACGATATTATTGACTACTAACAGCAAAAGGCGGTTATATGCCGGCGTGATAAAATACCACACTACCGAAATGACAATAAGAAAGCCAATTGCTTTCATGAAAAAGGTAAAAAATTTACTGTGAAGTAACATGAACCCGTTTCTCCAGCCAGAATAGCCACAAGCCTATGGCAATAAGTATCATTAAAGATTGGCCGATTATGTAATGCGCATTATCAAAGAAGTCCGGGAGATAAGACCCCACAATGAATAAACCTACCATGCGAACCAGGTTAAAGATAAACAGCCCCGCTATCCCCAGGGCTATGCCTTCGGCTTTCTTAACAATACGGCATGGGTAAGCCAGTACCGCCGAAGTGTAAATAGCCATCGCTACCAATCCGGTACAGGCCATAATAATTCCCATTGAGAAGTCAGGCGACGATATGTTGGTGCCAACCACTTCAATATTGGACGAAAACAAGCCCAAAATTGAGCCGGTAGCGCTGGCGATAAAAGCGCGGAAGCCTAACAATTGCTCTCCCCCGGCGATTCCGGAGTAAATAAACATGAACAGTAGAATGCAGCCGGCGAAGATAAGCACGCTTCTTATTACCACCCAGTGGCGCCTGGTGTACAGCGCCACCTGCTTAAGAAGAGCGTTGAACCGCAAAGCAATCTGCCCCGGTCCAACGCTCTTCTTCACGTATTTCCCGCGACTCTTTCGCCGAGATATTTTTCCCATTTCTCTTAATTTGTTACATTATGTCAATATATCTTTTCTCTAGGCCATCCGTCTTTTCCGCACGCCAAACCATGCCAGCAAGGCGACAAACGCAATGCTCAAAATGATTATGCCCCACTGACCCAGGGTTGGCACCTCGCGCTCCACGTACCGGTTACCAAACCAGACTGTGTTATCACTCCCGGATGGAACATATACTGTCTTGGTACGGTCAGCATCAGTGCATACCCAGTTTGGCGGCAGCGGTAGCTCCTCAGTAACGGTGTGCGTCCCAGGAACCAAGCCGGTAACGGTTACATAGCCGGGACCAGTATCCCCGGTGGTGTAGGTGCCAGGCGCGCCGGACACGCTGAAATCCCATCCTGACAAGAGCGGCTCGGTTTCATGGGAGTCATAAGGCTCTTCGTCTTCATACTTGTAAATGGTCAGGCTGCCCAGCTCCTGGTTACCGAACGCTACATTATCCGTAATACCACTAGTAACAGTTGCACTCTTAAATAGTCCCGAGCCGGGGTCGGTACATCTCCAGCCAGATTGCAGTGTTTCCACTACCCTGTAGTCACCAATATCAAGGTCGCAGACGAGGGCATCACCATTTCCATCAGTGGTAACATTCGCAACAGGGTTAACAAGGTCACTAGTCTTATAGACTTTGAACTCCCAGCCTACCCCATCAAGACCCTCATCATCATCTCCTTGACCGTCAGTATCAATATACTTATGGATCAAGATACAACCTGGCGCCGGCTGGTTGATGAAGGTAACCTTGACAGTAGTATCGTAGGTTACTGTTGCTGTCTTCTGGTATGGAGGCCCGGTAGCAGGATCAACAGGAGTCCAGTTGGGTTCCACTGTCTCTACCACTGTGTATTCGCCAACGGTTAGATCACAAAGGGTATACTCGCCATCTGATTCGGTGTACACAGTGGCGACAAAGGTTCCGGGGTCATCAGGTCCGTAAATGTCAAATCGCCAGCCTTCCTGGGGTGCACCCGTATCACTTTCCTTTCTAACCGTCAAGCAACCTTCTGCCTGCTCTACCTCGAATGGTATATAGGCACCAGCCGCAGCTGCTGTCTGTCCCTCCAGGTAAAGGTTCACCCAGGCGGCATAAAGCCCTGGGGCAACCGTATCGGGCACCGTCCAGTCATGTGTGTCAGTGTAGTCTGGCTGACGGACATGTACGGTAAGACCGCCGACAGTACCATTGATATCCTGCAAATCCATTGATATGTCAGCAGGGGGGAAGGTGTCAGTTCCTACATTGTCAGAATACTGGATATACAGCGGAGTACCTGGCTGTCCTCTTACATTGACCTGAAAGGTGTAGTAATCAGCAGTTCCTTCCCAATCATAGATATCCCAGCTGAAGTGCAGCTCACTCTCCCCATCATTAGTAACCACGTTAGGCGTCACAGTTCCCGTTGCCGTGGCCTGCGGCTCAACATCCTGAGCCAGCACAGGAACACCGACCAGTCCGGTAGTCAATATCAGGATGATAGAGAGTATTCCAATCTTGGAGAATATCTTCTTAATTTTCATTTTAGATTCTCCCGCCTCCTTATACTTAATAAAATAATTGTTAGTAATCATAAATCTACATTACCTCGCACAGAAGCAGTAGCCAAAGCTACCGCCTTTGTGCTTATCACCTCCTTCCGTCGTGATAACCCCATATTCATTTGCATTGCCTGATCAAATTAAACTAATCAAGATCCTGTCTTAAGAATGAACAATCTCCTGCCAAAGTAAATTATCAATCCGAGTACAATTACACCACCAATTACCCCTATAATCAGCGCCAATTGAACTGGCTCAACCACATTGAAGGTTGCGCTTTGCCCGTTAATCTCCACGGTATAGCTGCCAGCTTCGCCTTTAGTCACTGAGAAGAAAACCTTTGCTGTTTGTCCTCCCGCCACAGAGACAGACTGGCTAGCCTCCACCACGCCGTTAATCGTAAGCACTACAGTATATGAGTCTTCCGATTCGCCGGAATTGACAACGTCAACAGTAATGGTTACGGTTTCATCAGGCGCAACCGTATCAGGAGAAACGTTAAGGTTGCTTACACCGAATGCGGCTGGCGAAGGAGCTGGCGGGGCCACTGGCGCTGCCGGAGGTGTCTCAGGTTCCGCCGGAGGAGCAGGTTCCTCAGGTGGTGGCTCAGGTGCCGCCGGAGGAGCAGGAGGAATGATAATCGGAGGGGTAGTTTCCTCAGGCGGTGCAGGTTCCTCTTCAGGTTCCTCAGGAGCAGGTTCCTCTTCTTCAGGTTCAACAGATGTGATGATGCCACCACCACCACCGCCAACAACAACATCAGTATCAGCAGTAACGGTGATAGTGATATCCTCAGTATCGGTCAGCATATCAACAGTATCCTCAGTTACCACAAACTGGAGATAAAATTTTCCCGTCTGACCGATGCTGGGAGTCCACGAAAAAGAGCCGGTACCATCACCATTATCAGTGAAGTTAGCTCCAAATGGCTTGTCGATGACTGTTAAAATCAACGTGTCATCTTCAGGGTCATAGGCAGTGACCGGGAACGAGCATGCGTAACCTTCCACAACTGATTTATTACCAATGTGATTGAGCACCGGCGGGTCATTGACGCCGGGGGTATCGGGTATCTCAACGGTAGGGCCTGTGTGCGACCCGGTATCCCCGGTGGCGGGGTCTT
>CAYOKF010000156.1:0-4161 GCA_964404475.1 uncultured Dehalococcoidaceae bacterium
TTCACCCTGATGCCACCCATCATATAGTGAGCCGCCGGTGCCACCGGTATTAAGCCTTTGGTAATATCCAGACCGTGTTCCTGGCAGAAGCGATAAATATTCGGGAAACGAGTGGTAACAACCTGCGGTGATAAATGAGTGACGTCAATGAAGACCCGGTCGGAACCCATTTTCTCCATTTCATAAATAATGCTGCGGGTTACCACGTCCCGTGGCGCCAGGTCACCATCTGGAGTATAGTCAGGCATGAAACGGTAGCCCTCGACGTTGCGCAGAACTCCTCCCTCGCCCCTGACTGCCTCCGTGATCAGGAACGGTGGCACGCCGGGTAAACGCAGGGCGGTGGGGTGGAACTGAAAAAACTCAAGGTCAACTATCTCAGCACCAGCGTTAAAGGCAAGAGCGATACCGTCTCCAGTGGCAACGTCAGAATTTGTGTTGAACTTGTACAGCTGCCCGGCGCCACCAGTAGCCAGCACCAGATAGCTGCAACCAAATTCCTCAATGGAGCCGGTACGGCAATCAAAAGCTTTTACTCCTCTGACCCGCCCCTCATCCACCAGGATCTCGGTAGCCAGGAAGTTTTCCAGTACTGATATCCGTGAAGAGCGTACCCTCTTGCTCAGAGTGACTTCAATATGCTCACCGGTGGCATCACCCCCGGCATGTAAGATTCTGGGCACACTGTGCGCCGCTTCCATGGTCAGGGCTATTTTACCGTCAAGGGTGTCAAAGGGAACCCCAAAATTAACCAGTTCGGTAATTCGGGCAGGAGCCTCGTTGACCAGTATGCGCACCGCATCTTCGTCACACAAGTTATCTCCGGCAACCATGGTATCCCGCAGGTGAAGCTCCTGAGAATCGTCACTGCCAATCGCCGCCGCAATACCTCCCTGTGCGTGTTTGGTATTGCAGTCGTCGATACTGCCTTTCGTCATAATGAGGACACTACCCTGCTCCCTGGCCAGCAAAGCAGTATAAAGCCCGGCAATACCGCTACCAACTATGATGTAGTCATATTTACTCAACCGGAGTTACCTTTAGCTTAATGTTTATCAGACTGCCTTTGTTTTTCGGTATTGCGCTTTTCCCTGTTCATAGAGGTCCCCACCATGCATGTCATTGACGACGACAGCCGGAAAATTTTCAACCTCAAGGCGCCGCACTGCCTCGGGGCCCAGTTCCTCATAGGCCACTACTTCCGCTTTTTTAATACTATCGGAAATAAGTGCGCCCGCCCCACCAATAGCGGCAAGATAAACGGCTTTATACTCCTTTAGCGCGTCTTTCACATCTGAGGAACGCATTCCCTTGCCAATCATTCCCTTCAGTCCGGCAGCCAGCAAGGGGGGAGTATATACATCCATACGCCCGCTGGTGGTTGGCCCGGCGGAGCCGATTGGTTTTCCCGGTTTGGCTGGAGATGGGCCCATATAATATACTGTCTGCCCCCTGACATCAAACGGCAGAGGCTTGCCTTGCTCTAAAGTCTCAACCAGCCGCTTATGGGCAGAGTCACGGCCCACGTAAATAACGCCGGTGAGCAAAACCTCGTCGCCAGCTTTCAAATCGGCTACAATCTCATCATCTAGCGGTAAACTAACCCTTTTCGTCATTTCAATCACCTACCAAACAAAATTATATTCTGAAAAGTACTTCGTGATGGTGACACGCTTCAAGAGGTGAAATGATTTTTCTGAATCGATACGGGTGCTCATTTCTAACCTTGATGCACAGTTTAAGTTTATTACGTCACGTTCTATCAGTCAAGCAAATTAAGCATGTCTTTAATAATTAAATAATGGATTTACAAAGTGATAAAAAGCTCTTAAAATGCTGATAAAATAGCTAATAAGTATATAAGGAGGGCAGCATGTCATCGGAGGAAACTACAGAGAAGAAAAAAGCCGCCGAATCATTTGCCGAGATGTTTAAAGCCTTTGGCAACGCCATGAGTGAAATATTTAACGACCCGCAGCTAAAGGAGAAGGCCAGGGAATTCGGGGAAAGTGCTACAGCCTCAGCAGAAGCGTTTGCCAGCCGTTTCAAGGACGAGGAGGTACGGCAGAAGTTTAGAGATGTAGGCAAGGCTGCTCAGGAGTTCGGTAAGAGTGTCGCCGATCGCTTCAAAACGGATGACGGCACCACTGATTCCGGCAGCAAAGATTAACCGCCATTAAAAGCGCTGGGAAAGTAAATGTCCTGATGGCAAGGAGGTGACGTGTGGGACTCTCACCAGAAGAACGGAGAAAGATCTACGAGGAAGAGAAAGCGCGAATTGAAGCAGAGCCACAGCAAGAAATGGCCGAAGGTGATTTAACCACGGGACTGAAGCCAAATGTTGCCGGGCTACTCTGCTATCTGGGCACCTGGATTACCGGTATTATCTTTCTCATTATCGAACATAAAAGCAGGTTTGTGCGATATCACGCCATCCAATCAATCATTGTGTTCGGGATACTCACCATCGCCAGTGCCCTGATCGGCTGGATACCTTTTATCGGCATATTTTTCAGGGCGGTTATCGGAATCTTTGCTTTCATTCTATGGGTGGTCCTGATGGTCAAGGCTTATCAAGGCGAGTTATACAAAGTTCCTGTAGCCGGTGATATCGCCGAGGGCGTGTTGCCGGCTGCTGACAAAGTGGCCGGGAAGCCGGCAGGTGCCGGAGAGGAGAGAGCCGCTGCACCGGAAAGACCGCCCGAAACGCCCCGGGCCGAAGGCCAGCCTGAGAGAGTCAAGAGACGAATGGAAGACTATTTTTCTGACTCCAGGAGTACCCGAATAGCCGCTTCTGTCTGGGCTGTTATCTGGAGTATCATTTTACTGGTCTTCTTCTCCTTCTACCACCAGTACATAGCCTATTACCACCCGGTAACATCGGGTGATGTTACCACCTGGACGAAAATCCCGTTGCTTACCAGCGGCTATTTCGGCTGGCTGCCAATCCTGATGACAACCCTGATCCTGTCCGTAATCGGTTATGTTTTCCTGATTATCTATGACCGGTACATACTCCGGCAGAGTGTTCTTGTCTTGCTGAATCTCTTTGGTGTGGCCACAGTACTGACGTTACTCTCCATATTTCCCTTTGATTTCAGCGCCATCCCCAACGCAAGTGTCGCCAATGTACTGCCGCCTCTGGTAACCATAGTTTTAATCATCATCGCCATTGGCCTGGTCATCGGAATACTGGTAATGCTCATCAAGCTAATCGTAAATGTTATTAATTTAGGCAGGCAGAGCGCCGTTTAGCTTTGCCACTGGTTAATAATCTTGTCCGCGGATAACCGCCGGCTGTTGACAGGTGATTTCAAATGAATTATAATTGCAACCAGGTGCATTAGCAATGAGTTGTACTATAACATTAAAAGAGAAAGGCCTGAAGCTAACCCCGCAACGGAGGCTCATTCTGGAAATCATCCATGATTCTGAGGGGCACCTCACCGCTGAGGAAATTATCGAGTATGTCCAGACCAGGGTGCCCGGTGTTAACAAGTCAACCATCTACCGGACGCTGGAACTTCTTGAAGGTCTGGATTGCGTGTTTAGAAGTGAGATTAGTGGCAGGCATGTTTACCACCATGCCGAAGAAGGACATCACCATCACGCAGTCTGCCGTTCCTGTGGTAAAACTATTGATTGTGATGAAGACCTGTTCTCTTCCATAGAAAGAACTCTGGAGAGCAAGTTTGGTTTCCATGCTGACCTTCACCACATGGTAATACCCGGTCTGTGCCGTAACTGCCAGCAAAAAGTGCAACCAGCGAAATAGTGTTTATATATTTTTTTTTACAATCAAGATGCAACCAGTTGCAAGTAGAACCTTACCAGCAATTTAGAAAGGAGCACCGAATTTATGAAAAAACTCTCCGTGCTTATCAGTCTTGTTACCGTACTTTGTCTCCTCATTATTCCATTCAGCGGTTGTTCAACCAGTGACACAGCCAAGCTCAAGGTGGTTACCAGCATATCGCTGATCTCTCAAATAGTGGAGCGAGTTGGTGGTGACTTGGTTGATGTCGTCAACATCATTCCCCCGGCACAGTGCCCGGGGCATTTTGACGTTAAGCCCGGTGATATTCAGAAACTGGCTGATGCTGACCTCTTTCTGCTGGGTGGCTGGCAGGGGGAGATGTTTTCTCAGGAGCTAATCGACTC
>CAYOKF010000157.1:0-4147 GCA_964404475.1 uncultured Dehalococcoidaceae bacterium
CGGGAAAAGAAAGCCTGGAGCACCTTGAAGATGATGCCTACTACCACTATCCCCCAAATTATATAGCCCAGAATTTCGTTGATATCCATCTTCCTGCTCCCCAAGCGATTATTTTGCTATAAGGCCGGTTCCCTAAAAACGTTTACTTACAACGTAGCCTGCGGCTGATATTATCCCCAGGATCACCCCTACAATCACCCAGAGTGTTCCTTTTCCGCTACTGCCCGAAGCATCAGAAATAGGTTCCTGTGTGGGAACTTCACTTCGGGCTACAACCGGCAGGCTGCTTTCGGTGTGGTGTTTCGTTTCGTCACCTTCCACGTAATAATCAATGTTTCCGGTAATTTGTCCTTGGTAAGGCTCGTTCGCGCGCAGGTTAACGCTTATGTGCCGCTGGGCACCTTTCTCCACCCGGTACACGGCGGTGGCAAGCCCTGTGGTCGCCGTGCTGAACTCCGTGGATGTCACGCTCCAGCCGGAAGGAATACGCAGGGTAAGCTGAACCACGAGGTCACCTGACGAAGTGATCGGATTCACTACGGAGAGAATCAGGATAACCTCATCCCCTATCAACACATCCGTCCTCTGCCCGTACAGGTTGACATACAGCTCCACCGGTTCGGGCGTGTCCGCCTGCACTGCAATGGGATTGCTTCCCAGCATACCGAAAACCGTCAGTATGCCGAAAGCCGCCAGTATGCCGATGAGAAGCAACCCTATTCGTTTACTCCACCCTCTGGCTAACATTGATACTTCCTCGCAGCTATTAATGCGACCTTGCGGCCACTATCACGGCTATGCCGCCGAGAAAAACTACCGCTCCGATTATCCACCAGCCTAACCAGATGCCACCGGCTTCAGAGTCCGGCGCCTGCTTGGGGTCGGTCGGTTTCGACTGTTCTGGCTGCGGCGAAGCTGCTACCACTTTGAATGTATGTGTCAGCGAGATTGGCTGGTATGAGTCTTTGTTACCATCCAGGTAATACTGTCCGCTGAAGTGAATGAAGAACGACTTGCCGACTGCCGTCTCATCAGCCTTGATATTCAGATAGATAGTTCTAGCTGTGCCTGGCGTGGCACTGAATTGCCCGTAGGTGGTACCGGCAGCGGTCGAAAGCCCCATACCCTGGCCGTAAACATAGATACCGGCGGGCACGGACACGTAGAAGTCGCCTTGCATCGTTACATCGTTGATGCTGGAGTTAGAAAAGAACAGCTCTACCAGTCCGTCCTGGGATGAATCAATGACATCACAGACAGGCCGGAGCTTGACCACCGGCCCTTCCCTAAGTACTGGCTCAGTGGTGGTTTGATTATCGCTGCTTTCCTCAGCAAGGACAGCACCTGCCGGAAACATCAGTACCGTCATCAAGCAAATCCCAAGCAATATGAAGCCGATTAGTCCCTTCCTTTGAATTTTGATTTTGTTTTTCATTTTGTTACCTCCTTGTCTATCCCAGCCTGACCGTTGTTGTCAGGTCTGGCTTGCTGCCGTTATGATTGCCACCGCCGAAGCCCAGCCGGCTCCTGCTTTTGTCGTTTATCCGTGAAATGGCCAGGTCGATATCAGCTTTGGTTAAGGGTAGTTCAGGTTGCTCCCCCGGACGCTGTATGACTAGGCTGTAGACTATCTCCTGAATCTGCGCCGGCGTGCAGTTCTCCGCTTTGTCCGAGATATATTCCTGTGATTCTTCATCCAGAGGAATCTTTTCACAGAGGCGGCGGACCAGTTCCCTTCGTTGCTCTGTTGCGGGGCGAGTGAGTTTTATCACCCGGTCGAAGCGTGCGGGTCTCTGGCTCAAGGCCTTGTCCAGGGTTTCCAGGCAGTTGGTGGTGGCGATGGTGACCACCTCTCGCTGCTCTTCGACTCCGTCCATTTCGGAAAGAAGAGATAACAGCGCCGAGCCTCTCATGTAGCCGTACTCCATGCGGTTCTGACCGATGAGGTCGATATCCTCGATAAAGACGATGCTGGGGCTGAGGTCTTCAGCCAGCTCATAAAGCTCGGTTACGTAGTCGTCATCGTCGAGGGAATAGCCGTTGGTGGTGATGCAGGTAATACCGTCAGCCTCAGTCATAAGCGCCCGGCAGATGATGGTCTTGCCCATGCCCGGCTCACCAGCCATTAGTATGCCTCTCTTGAGCGGTATGCCATATTTCCCCCACTCATCGCTCCGCCTGAGGAAGTCTATAGTGTTTGATTTGATTTCTTTTTTTGTTTCAGCATCCAGCACGATACTATCCCAGTCCCTGTCCTTGACATCCAGGAAGCGTATCTGCCGGGAAAACTCTATCTTTTTGCCCCGGTAGAAGTTTTCTTTCTCGGCAATGGTGAGGACACCGGTGATGAACTCTGCCATCTCATCTTTGTTCTTCACCGGGCCTTCCAACTGGACGGAGCCGTCAAACCTCGGGTTAACATCTATTGTTACAATGAAGCGGGTCTCGCCTTTCTGCACGAACATCTGCCCACACATGAGAAGGTTTAAGATGCCATCGCCGGTATCTACGTTGATATAGGTCGGTTCGGGCCCGCGGTATCCGAGGGTGGCGTTGATTTTCCAACCTTCCCTTTCCAGGTATTGGTGGAGCGCCCAGGTCAGCAGCTCGCCGTAATACCTGGGGAGGATGCACGCATGGTTGGTGCGCCTGCCCTTGCCGAGAAAGCGGTTGACGGCCGAGCGGTTCTTCTTCTGGAGGCGCTGCCGCTGCTTCTCCCGCCAGTCCGGAGGTTCCTCGATCTCATCCTCGTCTTCTTCTTCAATCGCTTCCAGTAAACGCTCTTCTGCTCCCATCGTTAACCTCATTTTTTTAGTTTTCGTTATCAGTCTAGCAGGCTGTTTTGACAACGTTGTGTCACGGAATTGTCGCAAATTTGAGAATATTTCGGCATATTTACGCACAGACCAACCATTTTCTTTGACAAGAATTCCGGGAGTGCTATAATGCAGCCAAAAGGGTCTTCCGGGAGGTTCTTATGGTTGAAAGACTCAGAAAAACAGAGCGTTTGATAAAGTTGTGGGTTAATCTCCACAATAATCCACAGGGTTACACTATCAGGGAGCTTGCGGAGAAATTTAAAGTAGACGTCAGGACGATATACCGAGACCTGGCGGCGCTGCAAACCGAGCTCAAGATTCCCGTGTATGACGATGATGATAAACGGTGGAAGTTGAACTATGAGGAGATGCTGCCGCCGATACGTTTTACCGTGCCGGAAGCGCTGAATGTCTTCCTAGCCGTCCGGCTGATGCTGGGCTACGACAAGCGTTACGATCCTAATATGGATGGTACTTTTAGCAAGCTAGGCACCGCTCTGCCGCCGCCGCTGGCGGAGCAGGTGCAGAGAACTGTTGACTGGATGCATATCCTTCCCAGGGATGAGCGATACCTGCGCACCATGTCCGAACTAGCGAGGGTCTGGGTAGCGCAGAACCGGGTAAAGATTACCTACCGGACATACGATGCCAAAAAGGCAATAGAACGCACTATCGAGCCGTATTTCATCGAACCAGCGGCGTCGGGGCACGCCAGCTATGTAGTTGCTTACTGCCACTATGCCGGAGCGATACGCATCTTCAGGATTGGGCGCATCGAGAGCATCCGCGCGACCAACGAGACCTATACTATCCCGCCCGACTTCGATGCCAACAAATACTTCGGCCCGGCTTGGGGCGTGTCGGTGGAGGGTGAAGTGAAGACCGTCCGGCTTTGGTTCGACAAGGGGGTAGCCAGGCTGGTGGAAGAGACGATTTGGCACCCATCACAGGTGCTGAAAAGGCAAAAAGACGGCTCACTGGTAATGACATTAGAGGTCATGGATACTATCGAGCTTTTCCGCTGGATACTGGGGTGGGGGCAGGACGTGGAGGTGCTGGAGCCGCCAGAAATTCGTGAGGCGGTCATGGAGACGGCGGAAGGGGTGAGGGAGATGTATATGGAGAAAGGAGACAAATAACGTTGATAGAGGACATTGATAAAACGTTGCAGGCTATTCAGGATATCGCCATACATTTGAATTGGAATCTTCATTCTGGAGCTAGAGAAAATATTGTTTCGTCACTGTTAGCAGCTTCAATCAACCAATCAGATAAGTTCAGAAAGTGGTTTTTAGACCAAATTCATTTTAACAAGAAATTCCGGGGTT
>CAYOKF010000158.1:0-4144 GCA_964404475.1 uncultured Dehalococcoidaceae bacterium
TCGGCTTTACTCACTTGTCCTCCATCTTGCGGTCAATGCGTTCGATGCTTAATGCCCGTCCGGTACTTTCATCTGCCTCAACCAATACCGAATTAAATATTGATTTCCCCTTTCCTACCGTTAGGCGGTGCGGTATCCCCGTCAGGAAACGCTGAATTACCGCGGCGGCATCATCACCGATAACCGAGTTTGCCGGGCCAGTCATACCGATGTCAGTGACATAGGCAGTACCTTCGGGCAGTAGCTGGGCATCGATGGTGCCGACATGTGTGTGAGTGCCGAGAACGGCGGTCACCCGGCCATCCAGGTATCTTCCCAGCGCGATCTTTTCTGAAGTTGCCTCAGCGTGCATGTCAACAATAATCACCGGCGGCCTGGACTCAAGGTCAGCCAGCAGCCTGTCCATAGCCTGAAAGGGACAGTCCAGGGAAAACGGGATAAAGGTTCTGCCCATTAGATTGACCACCATTACTTTATCTCTGATTAAGTAGCCCTGGCCGGGCACTCCCGGCGGGTAGTTTAACGGGCGTAGAATAGGCATATTACCGTCAAGGCAGGGGATGATTTCCTTCTGTGCCCAGATGTGATTACCCGAGGTCAGGACATCAATGCCGGTATCCAGCAATTCACCTGCTGTTTCCGGGGTCAAGCCAAATCCGCCGGCGGTGTTCTCGGCGTTGGCAACCACCATGTCCAGGCCATATTCCTGCCGCAAAGCTGGCAGGAAGCTGGCTATAGCCTGCCTGCCGGGCCGGCCGATTATGTCACCAATTACCAGTATTAGCACAGTTATTAAATCCCCTTACTTGGCGTAGTCAATAGCTCTGGTTTCCCTGATTACGGTAACCTTGATTTGTCCCGGATATTGCAGGGTATCTTCCACTTTCTTGACAATGTCCCGGGCGATTCTCATCGCTCCCAGGTCATCAATATCTTCCGGTTTCACCAGAATGCGGACTTCACGGCCAGCCTGAATAGCATAAGATTTTTCTACTCCCTTGAAGCTGTTGGCGATATCTTCCAGGTCCTTCAGCCGTTTCAGGTAGTTCTCCAGCGACTCGCGCCGTGCTCCGGGCCGGGCACTACTTATGGCGTCGGCGCCGGCGACGATGAAACCCCAAACGCTGGTATCGCTGGTCTCCAGGTGATGCTCAGATATACCCTTAACTACCTCGGGTGATTTATCCCACTGCTTGACGATATCGGCGCCGATGTCGGCGTGGGTGCCTTCCACCTCGCGGTCAACTGCTTTGCCGATATCATGGAGTAGTCCGGCTCTCTTGGCTAAGGTAACGTTAGCTCCTATCTCGGAAGCAATCACCCCGGACAGATGAGCTACCTCTATGCTGTGTGTCAGGACGTTCTGTCCGTAGCTGGTGCGGTACTTAAGCCGGCCGAGCATTTTTATTAATTCGGGGTGTAGTCCGTGTATTCCTACCTCAATTGCCGCCTGTTCTCCGGCGTTGACAATATCTGCCTCCACTTCTTCCTGAGCTTTGTTGACCACCTCTTCAATGCGGGCGGGGTGGATACGGCCATCAAGGATCAGCTTGGTTAGAGCCACGCGGGCTACCTCACGGCGTACCGGGTCAAAGCTGGACAGAGTTACCGCTTCCGGAGTATCGTCAATAATAAGGTCGATGCCGGTAGCCTGCTCCAGGGCTCTGATATTACGGCCCTCCCGCCCGATCAGACGGCCTTTCATCTCATCATTGGGCAGGGGTACCACCGAGACTGTAGTCTCGGAGACAATCTCCGAGGCACCGCGCTGTATTGCCTGCGACAGAATCTCCTGGGACTTTTCATCAGCCTCTTCCTTTAACTTGATTTCCCATTCACGTAGGCGCCGGGAAGATTCCTGCTGTAGCTCTACCTCCATGGCATCAAGAAGTGATTGTTTTGCTTCGGAACTGGACATACCTGAAATCAGCTCGAGCTGCTTCAACTGTCTGTCCTTGAGTTCCACGATCTGGCTTCTGGTTGATTCTATATCCTTTTCCTTGTTATTTAAATTGCGTTCCCGCTGCTCGACACCTTCCAGTTTGCGATCCAGTGTTTCCGTCTTCTGTGATAGGCGGTTCTCCTGCCGTTGCAACTCAATACGCCGTTCGCGGTATTCAGCATCAGTGCTTACCTTGATTTTCTTGGCTTCATCCTGAGCTTCTTGGAGGACTCCCTTGGCTTCATTTCTGGCTTCAACAAGCATTCTGGCAGCCTTGCGCTCCGCTATTCTGATTTGCCGGTTAAACACGAGCCGGCGGGAAAGAAAGGCAGCCATGCCGCCGAATATCACGCCGATGAGGAAACTGAAGAAAATAGCCAGGACAACTTCTATTCCCATTACTTCCTCCCCCTTTCTAAGTATTTTCTGTTTGATTAATGTTATGATTTAATTCAAAAAATGCTATGTACTGTTATTGCGTTCTTGCCAGAGCCGTTCCACAGTGCGATTTGTCACCTCGTAGCCAAAGCCCCTTCGCCGGAGATATTCTCCCAGGCGGCGGCGGAAGATCTGATGGTCAGGATATACCCGGCGGCGGGATTTACTGAGGGCAGCCCGGTAGGCACTATCCTCTTCATCAATTGTTTCGACTACCTGGTTGATAATTTCCTCGGAGACCCCTTTTTGTCTTAGTTCTCGTCTGGTTAACCACTGACTGCGCGGGCTGAAGGATTCACGGTCATCTTTCCAGAACCGGGCAAAGGCTAGGTCATCAACGTATTTTTGCTCCTTTAGTTTGGCAATGACCGTCTCAATAATGGTGCTGTCAAAGCCGCGTTGCCGGAGCTTTTGTCTTAACTCGGCCTCACTCCTTGGCCGGTAACCAAGGTAGCGCGTTGCCGCATCTAGGCAGATCTGGGCCTGATTAGAGCCGGTTAGTTCGGTAATCCGGCTGGCGGACAGCTCCAGTCCGATTTGCAGGTTCTCCCGGGCAACTATTTCCGCGTTTAGACTGAAGGCGAAATTGCCATCGAGGAAAATATTTGTTCTCTTATTCCGGCTCTTGCCGTTACGTAATTCGGTTATCTTACCCATTAACCAGCCCTTGCTCCCCTAAAAATATATAAGGCCGAAGCTATCGCCTCAGCCTTACCGTACCTGTGCCTGTTCAGTTGCCTATTTGTTTAAAAGCCCCTCAGTTGCTGGCTATTTCATTACCATTACTGGCGGGCGTTGTTAACTGAATTGGAACGGCTGAGGCTCTAATCCGCTGTTCAATTTCCTGGGCAAGTTCGGGATTTTGTGTCAGGTATTGCTTGGTATTTTCCCTGCCTTGCCCGAGGCGGATATCACCGTAGGAGAAAAAAGCTCCAGCCTTCTTTATTAAATCTAGCTCTACACCAAGATCGATAAGATTGCCTTCCCGGCTGATGCCGTGGTCGAACATAATGTCAAACTCGGCATTACGGAAGGGTGGGGCTACCTTGTTCTTGACTACCTTTGCCCTGACATGGCTGCCGACGGCTTCATTACCCTGCTTTATGGTTTCTATGCGTCTCAGCTCTATCCTGACCGAGCTGTAAAACTTGAGAGCCCGGCCACCGGGAGTTATCTCAGGGTTGCCAAAAACGATGCCGACTTTCTCACGTAGCTGGTTGATAAAAACTACCGAAGTGCCTGATCTGCCGATGGCGGCAGCTAGCTTTCGCAATGCTTGTGACATCAAGCGGGCTTGCAGACCGACATGGGCGTCTCCCATTTCCCCCTCGATTTCAGCGCGGGGCACCAGTGCCGCGACACTGTCTACCACAATAACGTCAACAGCACCGCTTCTGACCAGCGCTTCGGTAATCTCCAGGGACTGTTCCCCGGTATCCGGTTGTGAGATAAGTAAGTCATCAACATTTACACCGCAGTTAGCGGCATATGAAGGATCCATGGCATGTTCGGCATCAATATAGGCAGCTATACCTCCTTGCTTTTGTGCCTCGGCAATTATGTGCTGGGCCAGGGTGGTCTTTCCTGATGATTCCGGGCCGAATATTTCCGTGATTCGTCCCTTGGGAATACCTCCCACGCCTAGAGCCAGGTCTAAAGACAGAGCACCGCTGGAAATAGCCCCATCCGCAATAGCGATGGCTGACTCTCCCAGCTTCATGATTGAGCCTTTGCCAAACCGTTTCTCAATTTGACCGATAGCTA
>CAYOKF010000159.1:0-4142 GCA_964404475.1 uncultured Dehalococcoidaceae bacterium
GAGAATTGTGGGCGAATTCTCATTTAAATTGGATGAGATTTATTGCGGTTTATGCCCAGAAACGGATATACAATATTTCGAAAGCAAATATCCTATAGTATTTATCGATCCAAACTGGGGAATTAACAAAATTCTTGATAAAATGGTTAGGAAATAATCCCCACTACCCCTCCTCCCCCGCCTTTTTTTGCAGTTCATAGAGCTTGTTCAGGGCGTCCAGGGGGGTCATGCCGTCAAGTTCCAGTCTGGAGAGTTCTTCCAGCAGCGGTGATTTCTGCCCGAAGAGTGATATCTGCGTTGCCGGTGCTTCTTTGCGCCGTTTCCCTGGCTCCGGCTTATTTTCCCGCCGGTTCCCTTCCAGCTCCGCCAGCACTTCCTGGGCGCGGCGCAGCACTGACCGCGGCAGTCCCGCCAGCTGCGCCACATGGATGCCGTAGCTGCGGTCTACCCCGCCGGGAACAATCCGGTGCAGAAAGATTACCCTGCCCCCCTCCTCAATTACCGCCACGTTGAAGTTCCTGACACGGGGCAGGAAGCCAGCCAGCTCTACCATTTCGTGGAAGTGGGTGGCAAACAGGGTCTTGGCGCCGAGCCCTGGGTAATTGTGGATATACTCAGTGACCGCGCGGGCGATTGACAGTCCGTCATAGGTACTGGTGCCCCGCCCTATTTCGTCAAGGATGAGCAGGGAGCGGGGGGTGGCGTTGTTCAGAATATTGGCCGTCTCCACCATCTCCACCATAAAGGTGGACTGCCCTACAGCAAGGTCATCCCGGGCGCCGATGCGTGTAAAGATGCGGTCTACCACGCCGATAGTCGCTGATTCCGCCGGCACGAAGCTGCCCATCTGAGACAGCAGCACAATCAGGGCAACCTGCCTCAGGTAGGTTGACTTGCCGGACATATTAGGGCCGGTAAGCACGATAAGCTGGGCGTCATCATTGCACAGATAGGTATCATTGGGCGCAAAGACACCTTCCTGCAGAGTCCTCTCCACTACCGGATGGCGTCCCTGCTTGATATTTATCTCGTTGCCCGTGGTCAGTTCAGGGCGGACATAGTTGTAATTCACCGCCACCTCGGCGAGGCTTGAAAAGACATCGACACAGGCAAGGGCATTTGCCACCGCCAGGATTCTCTCGCTGGTGGTGGCCACCTGGCGGCACACCCGCCGGAACAGCTCCGTCTCAAGCTCGGTGATGCGGTCACGGGCATTTAAAATCAGCGACTCATATTCCTTCAGCTCCGGAGTGAAGAAGCGCTCGCCGTTGACCAGCGTCTGCTTGCGGATATACTCTGCGGGCACCTGGCTGAGATTGGGCCTGGACACTTCTATATAGTAGCCAAAGACATTGTTGAAGCCTATCTTCAGCGACTTTATTCCCGTTTTTTCCTTTTCCTCCTTCTCCATATTGGCAAGGTACTGCCTGGCATTGCGCGACGTCATACGGAGCTTGTCAAGTTCCTCGGCGAAGCCGTTTCGTATAACCTCACCCTCACCCATACTGGTAGATGGCTCATCAACGATCGCCTCACCGACCAGGTCAACTACTTCCGGCTGTGGCTTGAGCTCATCCTTCAGCCATTGCGTCGCCTCATCATCCCGCAGTATTTCCCTCAGGCGGGGAATTACCTCAAGGCTGCGCTTCAGCGTAACCAGCTCACGGGGAATGGCGATCTCCCCCCGCACCCGGTTAATTAACCTTTCCAGGTCAGCTACGCTATTTACCAGAGAAATGGTCTGGTTCCTGTCCAGAGAATTATCAACGAACCAGCTGATGGCATCCTGCCTTCTCTTTAATTCCGTTATGTCTAGCAGAGGCTGCCCCAGCCACCGCCTTAACAACCTCCCCCCCATCGGTGTCTTCGTCTGGTCAATAACTGACAGCAGTGAACCGGCTACCGTCCCCGAGCGGCTGCCCTGAAAAATCTCCAGGTTGCGCTGGTTGTTTACGTCCAGTGCCATAAAAGAGTCTGTGGCATAGGTGGACAGACGCGTCACCTGCCCCAGCACACCCTTCTGGGTTTCTTCAATATAGTGAACGATTGCCCCGGCGGCTCTTATTGCCAGGGGCAGGCGGGCGCAGCCATATCCCTCGAGTGTAGCCACGCCAAAATGATCAAGCAGGATTTGCTGCGCTACCTCCAGCTCAAACCAGCAGTTCTCCAGGTGGCTGACGGAATCAGTTAATCCCAGTACGGAAAGGTCAGCATCTTTCGCGGCAATAACCTCCGGCGGTTTCAGGCGCTCCAGTTCCGTTACTGCACGAGATAGGGAAAGCTGTGTCACGGCAAACTCGCTGGTAGTGATGTCCACAAAAGCCAGCCCCACCTCCCCTTCCCCGAGGGCCACGCTGGTCAGGTAGTTATTGGACTTGCTGTCCAGCAGGCTGGGCTCGACTACCGTGCCCGGGGTTACCAGGCGTACTACCTCCCGTTCCACCAGCCCCCTGTTCTCCCCCGGCCTGGTCACCTGCTCGCAGATAGCCACCTTATAGCCACGGTTTATCAAGCGGGCAAGATAATTGTCCAGAGCGTGATAGGGTATGCCCGCCAGCGGCACCTTATTGCCCTTACCCATTTCCCGCGAGGTCAGTACAATCTCCAGCTCTCTTGAGGTGATTCTGGCATCCTCATCAAAGGTCTCATAGAAATCACCGAGCCGGAAGAGGACAATCGCCTCCGGATATTTCCGCTTAATCCTGAGGTACTGCTGCCTTATCGGCGTGGATACTGCCATCTCAAGGCTATTCTACTAGAATTCCGGGTGAAATGGAAAGAGGGGATTGATTGACAAAGAATGACAGCTAATTTATTATTAGCTTTGACTTGTAGAATACCGGGAAAGGTTTTGCGTGGCAGCTACTATTGCATGTGAACACGTCACCAAGCGCTACGGTGATATCACAGCCGTCAATGACATCAGCCTGAGCATTGAGCAGGAGGAGATATTCGGGCTGGTGGGGCCTAACGGGGCCGGCAAAACAACCCTGATCGAGATAATTGAAAGTCTGAGGACAGCAGACAGCGGATCCGTCAGGGTGCTCGGTCTGGACCCGACTAAAGAGCCCGACAGGCTGCAGGAGAAGATAGGCGTTCAGCTCCAGACTACCTCCATTCAGCCTAATCTCAAGGTCAAAGAGGCGATAAAGCTATTTGCCGGCCTGTATCGGCAACCTCTTGCCAATCCTGAGGAGCTTCTGAAAACCCTCTCCCTGGAAGATAAGGCGGACAGCCGTTTCAGAAAACTTTCCGGAGGGCAGCAACAGCGGGTGGCTATAGCCCTGGCTCTGGTGAACAATCCGGCGGTGATTTTCTTCGACGAGATTACTACCGGGTTAGACCCGCAGGCGCGGAATAATATGTGGGAACTTGTGAAAGACATAAGGGGTGAGGGCAAAACCATTTTCCTTACCACGCATTACATGGAGGAAGCCGAAGAACTATGCGACCGGGTGGGCGTTATCGACCACGGTAAAATTATTGCTTTGGACACTCCCCAAAATCTTGTCAATAATCTGGGGGCACAGTCCAAGATACTCTTCAAGGTAGCGGATAGAGATGTAGAGGCTGCTGAATTCACAGGGCTGCCGGCGGTAGACCGGGTGGCCAAGGTCGAGGGCGGTTTTACCCTTTTTACCAGGGATAGCGATAGTACGCTTCAGGAATTGGTCAGACTGGCTGACAGGCAAGGACTCAGGTTAAGTAACATCCGTACCGAAATTCCCAACCTGGATGATGTTTTTCTCACCCTCACCGGAAGGGAGTTGAGGGAATGAGGGGACTTGGTCAGCTTACCTGGACGGAGTTCAAACTCAACCTGAGAGACCCCATGATGGTCTTCTGGTCGGTTGCTTTCCCTTCCCTATGGCTGATCCTTATGACGGTAATCATCGGAGTGCCTATCCCCGGTTTCAACTACGAGGGGCTAAATTTTGCCAGTTTTGTTCTCCCCGCCAGCATCAGCCTCGTCATTCTCAACTCGTCTTTCATTGGCGTGCCCCTGACGCTGACAACCTACCGGGAGACCGCCGTGCTGAGGAGACTGCGGGTGACGCCGGTGAAGATCTCAACTTTGGCCCTGAGCTTTTCCATCAGTCAGTTTGCTTTCGTCCTCGTCGGAATATTCATCCTGTTTGCTA
>CAYOKF010000160.1:0-4111 GCA_964404475.1 uncultured Dehalococcoidaceae bacterium
TTTCGCAATTGTCTTACTGCTATGCCTGGCCATAGCCGGTGCAACTGCCTGTAGCCCGGGAGGTGGTGACCAGGACAAGGTTAATGTGCAACCAGTCACGGTAGAGCGGGCAGACTTCACCGTCAGCGTCACCGGCAGTGGTAGTCTGGAAGCCTCTCAGGAGACCAGCTTAAGCTTTGGTAGCGGTGGCACGGTGGACAAAATACACGTTGACGAAGGTGACCAGGTAACCAGGGGACAGATATTAGCCAGCCTTGAAACCACTTCCCTGGAACAATCAGTGAGGACAGCCGAACAAGCGGTCGAGACAGCCGAACAAATAGTCGAGACAAGCGAACACTCGGTAACTGCCGCCGAGCTAACCGTGGAAGCAAGACAGCAATCAGTAGCCGCGGCTGAGCTGACGTTAGCGGCGGGAGAACTGGCCGTAAAAGCCGCCGGGATAGACCTGGAACTGGCCCAAAACAGCTATCACCAGTTGACAACCCCCTATCCCTATACCAGTTTAGCTTTTGCTCTGCCTGATTCCCTGGAACAGGTCCGTAACGCCCAACAGGATATAAAGGAGGCACAGGAAGAACTCAGGAAAGCAACTCAGGGCGAGCCATACTCGATGAGCGAAGTAACGCTCAAACTGAAAACGGCACAGGAAAGCCTCACCGAAGCCGAAAATAAGTTAGCCTTCGGGCTCGGGGAGGGAGTTAAACCGAGCAATATCGATTATTGGACATTGAGAACAGCCCAGTTGCAGATAGACAAAGCCCAGATAGCCTATGATAAAGCTGAAAACGACCTGAAAAACCTTGAAAACAATGTGGGGGTAGCTGAGAATAACCTGGAGAATGCCCGCAATAGCCTGAATATCGCCAGGACCAACCTGGAAAGCAACAAGACCAGCCTGGCCAGAGCGGAGAATCAACTGGATATCGCCAGAGACGAACTGGGAAAGGCGACGATAACCGCCCCCTTTGACGGAATTGTCGCCAGTGTCGGGGCAAAGGAAGGTGACCGGGTACCCGCGCCAACTGTGTCTCCCCAGACGATTATCCACCTGGTCGATACCACATCCATGGAGCTGTTGGTGGAAATGGATGAGATAGATATACCGGAAGTAAAGCAAGGTCAGCAAGTCCTGGTTACCCTGGACGCATTACCTGACGCCGAGTTTGAAGGGGAGGTTACCGCTGTTTACCCGTTACCGACCATGATTGGCGGAGTGGTCCTGTATAACACCAAGATTAGTTTTGACGTTCCCGAAAATTCCGGTATCAAGGTTGGCATGAGCGCCTCTGCCGATATTATCATAAATAAACAAAGTGATACCCTCCTGGTACCGAGCCGGGCTATTGGAGAAGATGCCCAGGGCAATACCATCGTCAAGGTCATTGTCAACGGGCAAACCCAGGAGAGAGCCGTGGTTACCGGTATCAGTGATGGCATACAAACCGAAATTCTGCAGGGGCTTACCGAGGGCGAGACGGTAATCATCGAACTCAAAAGCAGCACACCAACAGACGGAGGAATGTTTGGCTTTTAATTAACAGCCAAACAGAAGGCAGAGAGTATGATTGAGATTGAAAGCGTGACCAAAACATATCAGATGGGCAAGGTGCTGGTCAATGCCCTGAGGGGAGTAACCGTCACTATTGACGAAGGCGAGATGGTGGCTATTATCGGGGCTTCCGGCTCCGGTAAATCGACCTTGATGAATATCATCGGCTGCCTGGACAAGCCTACTACCGGCGAATACTTGCTTGATGGTACTGATATCAACAAACTCAATGATAACCAGCTTGCCGAACTCAGGAATAAAACCTTTGGCTTTGTCTTCCAGGAATATAACCTTTTACCCCGCGCCACTGCCCTGTCCAATGTAGAGCTCCCTCTAATTTACAGCAACCGGCGTCAGAGACGTAAGCTGGCTACGGAAGCCCTGGAGCGAGTGGGGCTGGCCGGCAGGGCCAATCACAAACCCACCGAGCTATCCGGCGGCGAACAACAGCGGGTAGCTATCGCCCGGGCACTGGTCAATAAACCGTCTCTCATTCTGGCTGATGAGCCCACGGGTAACCTGGATAGTAAAGCCACCGAGGATATCATTTCTCTCTTCTGCCAGCTAAATAAAGAAGGGATTACCGTAGTCCTGGTAACTCACGAGCCAGATGTAGCCGAACAAACCAGACGGATTATCCGACTGATGGACGGACAGATTTCCAGCGATGAGAAGAACACCCCCAAGACAAGTGTTGCTAATAAACCAGTGGAGGATTTACGTTGAAACTGATTGATTCTCTGGTACTGGCAATTAAGTCACTATTGGCTAACAAGTTGCGCTCCGGACTCACCATGCTCGGCGTTATTATCGGGGTGGGCGCGGTTATAACTCTGATGTCGGTAGGCAGGGGAGCCGAGGCAAGCATCACCTCGACTATCGAAGAAATGGGCTCAAATACGCTCAATGTAATATCACAAACACCCGGCGCCAGAGGGCTGGCCGCGATGCAGTCCGCCACCCCCAGCCTTACCATAGAAGATGCCGAAGCCATTCGCGACCGTGTACCCGGTGTACTTGAAGTGGCACCAGTAAACGAAAATTTCGTTGAGGTATCTGTAGGTGATGAGAGCACCATGGCTGTTATTGAGGGCAGCACACCTGAGTTCGAGACTGTCTATAATTATCCGGCAGCTTCCGGGCGGTTTATTAACGACCGTGACGTTGCTACCAGGGAAACGGTAGTAGTACTGGGAACGAAAATAGTGGAAGACCTCTTTGGCGATGACGACGCCGTTGGCCAGACCGTGAAAATCAGCGGGCGCCGCTTTACCGTAGTCGGCGTTCTGGAGGAGAAAGGCGGCCAGATGATGGGTGTCAGCATGGACGCGGTGATTGTAGTGCCAATAACCACCTATCAGTCAAGACTTTTCCCACGGGAGACTATCCGGGGCGAAGAAGCCGTTCAGTCAATCAGCGTCAAGATAGCCAGCATGGATGTAGCTGACCTGGTTACCGAGGATATTACAGACCTGCTCAGGAAGCGGCATCATATCAGCGAAGATGAAAAGGATGACTTCGCCATTATCAGCCAGGAACAGGTGCTTGATATCTTTACACAGGTAACCGGTATCTTCACTGTAGTCCTCGGCGCAATTGCCAGCATCTCACTGCTGGTGGGTGGCATCGGGATTATGAACATCATGCTGGTCTCCGTAACCGAGCGGACCCGGGAGATAGGTATCCGCAAAGCGGTGGGCGCCAAAAGACGGGATATTTTACTACAGTTCCTCTTTGAAGCCGCCACACTAAGTTTGATCGGAGGTATTATCGGCATCACCGGCGGCTGGTTGCTATCCACCCTGATTTCACTGATTGACTTTGGCGGGATAACGCTGGAAACAGCGGTTTCTATGGATATCATTATTCTGGCTGCCTCGGTAGCAATTTTTATTGGTCTTGCCTCCGGTATGTATCCGGCAATGAGAGCCTCCAGACTTAATCCTATTGACGCCCTTCATTATGGTTAATATAATGGGTCTAGAAAATCACAGGGGAGATGGACTACGGTGAACTGGCTGGACATAGTTATCCTGGTATTGCTGATTATTCCCACCCTGGTTGGCCTGAAAATCGGGATTATCAAAGCAGTATTATCCTTGTTTGGAATAATTGTCGGTGTCATCCTGGCCGGGCAATTTCATGAGGTACTCGGCGAGCGGCTGACCTTTATCTCGCAGGCCAATGTGGCTAGCATTGTCGCTTTCGCCATTATTGTTATTGCCGTAATGATAGTGGCGGCTATAGCCGCTTCCGTTCTGAAGAAGATTGCTTCGGTAATACTGCTGGGATGGGTAAACCACCTGGGTGGCGCTATTTTTGGCCTGGTGGTCGGCGCAATCTTCTCGGGAGCCCTCCTTGCCATCTGGGCCAAGTTTCTGGGCGCCGGAGACATGATTACTGAATCAGCTTCAGCTACTTTTCTTCTGAACCAGTTCCCGCTGATATTATCCCTGCTACCGGAGGGATTTGACGAAGTTCGCTCCTTCTTTCAGTAGCCAGAAAGGCACCCGCCATTCACTTTGATGACACCATCCGCAGAGCAAGAGCCCTGATTAT
>CAYOKF010000161.1:0-4098 GCA_964404475.1 uncultured Dehalococcoidaceae bacterium
CGGCCGCCCGTGAACCCGCGGCACCAAGCCGTGCTGCACCGGAAGTCATGCTGCCAGTTTTGTGAATGCGCAGCTTCTGGACTTCAGAGGCCGACGCCGAGGCCTTACTGATAATCACTCCTAGCAAGCTGCGCCGGGTTCGCACGCCGTGCTTGCCGATTTGCACACTCAGACTATTTAGCAAACTATAGAGGCCACCCAGGATAATACCGCCACCAACACCAATAATACCAATCACCATGCCGGCAAAGAAGCCAATTACCAGTAAAATCCAGAGGGAAACGGTAATCCCGGACTTGGCAAAATGTAATCTTGGTGGCAGGTTAACTCTTTGTAGTTTATGTGATAGAGTGGTGACCCTTGTATCTGCTGCCGTTTTTACTCCAGGGCCCGGCATACGTTCCAGTCGTCTCTTCCTGCGGATGCTTTCCAGCAGGGTATAAGTGCCAATTATCAGTAACGTGCACATTGAGATAGAGAGCACTATTTTATCAGCCAGTCCGGCGGCAGTCGCCCAGTTAATAATTCTTACCCCTACTTCTATCCCGCCCATAGCCGTAATAGTGGTAATCAGCCCCAGCTTCATGTCCACATTTCCCAATTTCCTGTGCCGGATGGTGCCGATGACGGAGTTGCCCGTTACCCAGGCCAGGCTGATACCAACAGCATAATTAGCCGGGAAACCGATAATAATCAGCGCTGGTGTCACGACAAATGAGCCACCCACTCCGGAAAAACCGCTGAGAATTCCCGCACTGAGACCGATAAAGGCAAGCAGGAATACGTTAATATCTATTCCTGATAATATTGGGAAGGTTATCATTTTTTAGACCAATAAAGCCGCCCTTCGCTGAGTTAAGGAATTATTCCTACCCTCTTTTCTTGAGGGTTATGAGTGTGGCGATAGCATCTACGAGAAAGGCCAATACGGTGCCGGTCACCAGCATTAAACCAAGGTTGTAGAGCACGGTCAAATAAGCCTTGCCCGTTGGTAACCAGTCAAGCATCTGGCGGTACATACCTGTGGAATGCCAGTAAACTGCGTGCCAGAATATCAGGCCGCAGGTGATGGTCAGCGCCGTCACCTGAACAATGGCTTTCTTCTTTCCCGTCATGTTAACCTTCAGGCTGACCAAAGGCGGCAGAAGATACTCCCTCACCTTGTTGGGCAGCTCTTGCGTTACCAGTATATCACCGGTGAGAAGCTATAACCAGTTACTTGACTCCATACCATGCGATGCGCTATTATCCAGTTAATAGGGGTGAACGTAGAGAGAGAAAGAGGGGCATTAGGTGTTCCCCGTGAACTATCTGACGGCAAGATTCTTCGTGGAATAACTCCCCTGGTAAGATTAGTTTCACCTCCAGTAAGTCTGAATCTGTTTTTAAACAAGGTGTTAAGCTATTCAAAAAAGTAGCTTTACATAATACTGTCGGGAGGATTGAATATGGCCGAAGAAACATCGGACAAACACTATGAAGAGAAGTTTGAGTTTGAGCTTTGGAAGCTCATCAAGCAGCGAGCTGAAGAAAAGGATATCAGTTACCACGATGCCACGCTTGAGGTAGCGCCTGATTTCCAGAAGACCATAAGGTACCGCGACCGGGAATTTGAACAGGGTGAAATACAGAAATGGCGCGAAGATATGCTGAAGCTAAGTGAACAGGAACAAAGGTTACAGCAAATCCATGAGGGAGGTTAAGAATGGCTTTAGATAAATTGGCTGATAAGATAATTGAAACCGACGTGATGGTAATGGGGGGAGGTATTGCCGGCTGCTACTGCGCCGCCAAGGCAGCGGAGAGGGGTTTGAACGTTACCCTCGTGGAGAAGACTAAGACCGACCGTAGTGGCAGCGGCGCGATGGGTGAGGACCATTATGAGCCTATCCAGTGCGATGGTGTCACCCCGCTGGAGTTCTTGAAGCTCTGGGAGGAACGCCAGCATGACCTCAATGGAGACGGGCGCTTTACTGACCGTAATATTCCCTATAGATTGCTTGATAAGAGTCTGTGGGTACTGGATGAGTCAGAGAAACTCGGTATCACCATGAAGTGGGATGATGGTGAATACTATCACATGCCCAGTGGCTGGTACGGGGGACCCAGGTTGATGATACGGGTCCACTGGCCGGATATCAAGCCGAAACTGGCCAAAGCGGTAAGGAAGAGCGGCGCCAACGTCCTTGAACGCACCATGGTGGTGGACTTGTTGACCAATAACGGGCGCGTGGTGGGCGCCACCGCGATAGATACTCGCACGGGCGAGTTCATCGTCATCAAAGCCAAGGCAGTGGTGCTGGCTACCGGTATCTTTGCCCGCTGCTATGAGCCGGAGGAACCGTTGTTTTACAAGTACCAGATGAAATACCACTGGTGTCCGGCATCAATTTCCGGAGACGGCTATGCCGTAGCCTACCGCGCCGGTGTGGATTTAGCCAATATGGATATCACCGGCTGGGGCCTGCGCATACGGGACGACCTGACCATATCCTACGGTAACTTTGACCACGGCGACGGCATCCGCGCCCAGTGGTACACCTGGGACGGGGAAGAGATACCTTACCCTACGGCAGACGTTTACCGCGAGATAGAGCTGAAAGGCAAGGACCCGATATATGTCAGCCAGTCACATCTGACTGATGATTACCAGCGGAGGATGCAGGTAGCCTTCACCGATGAAAAGCTGATCTCGTTCAAGGTAGCTGAAGAGAGGCAATTCAACCCGCGTACCCACCGCTACGAGTTAATGGAGAACCACCCGCTGAACTTCATGATACCCACCGGGGTCAATGTAGATGATAACTTCAAGTCCTCAATGGAAGGCCTTTATGCCATTGGTGATTGCGCCAACGGATGTCACGGCTGTGGTAATGCTGCTCTCGGCGGCTTGTGGGTTGGTTACAATATGCCTGATTTCCTCGGTAGTACCGGGGAACCCGTTATTGATGAGGCCCAGGTGGAGAGCCAGAGGCAGACAGCGCTGGCACCGCTGAGTGTTGAGAAAGGCGCTGAGCCGATTGAACTGGAACTGTCCACGCGCTATATCTGCAAGCGCTATGTGGGCCAGTTCAAGAACGAGGGCAGGCTGCGGGAAGGGCAGAGGCGGCTCCGCTCGTTGAAAAGGGAGTTCCTGCCCAAACTTAAAGCGGAGGACCCTCATTACCTGATGCGGGCAATGGAATGCCGCAATATCATGGACCTTGTTGATGTACACATCGCTGCCTGTCTGGTCAGAAAAGAGACCAGGGGCCAGTATGTCAGGCTGGACTACCCGGAGAAAGACTCCTCACGGGACAACATGATTACCATTCAGCGGCTGGAAAAGGGGAAGCCGGTACTGGAGATAAGGGAAGTGCCGGACCTGAAGCCAGAGTACTTGAAGGAGGTAAAGTAATATGCCGGCAGAGATAGATTATAGAAAATGCATTGGCTGCGGAAAGTGCTATGATTTATGCCCGATGGATGTTTTCACCTGGGACAAAAAG
This sequence comes from uncultured Dehalococcoidaceae bacterium, assembly GCA_964404475.1. Classification (GTDB taxonomy): domain Bacteria; phylum Chloroflexota; class Dehalococcoidia; order Dehalococcoidales; family RBG-16-60-22; genus CAYOKF01. Next base: position 3,489 of record CAYOKF010000161.1, read on the forward strand.
ACCAATATGCCGGTGGTAACTTACGGAGATGACTGCTGGTTTTGTGGTGTGTGCTGGCTTGAGTGTCCGAAGCGGGCGATTGACATACCTTATCCGGCGTGCTTCTGGTAATCTTAATTTAACAGGACTCCGGGGGAAGTAAGAAAACTGCCCAAATATCGTGGTCACTAAAGAAAGATATTACTTCCAGCAGACAACAGAAAGATACTGTTGGCCCCGGTGAGTGGCGCGGATATTAAATGATGATATAGTATTCGCCGTGACATATCACTAGAAGTAAGTATATTGACGTTGTGTCTATTAAGTTATATAGTCTATGTACTATTCGAAGTGTTATTATTTGTTTGAATATACCGATCGAATTGCTCGTGAGATACCTGGTTAACGAAACACACTGAGGAGGCGAATATGGATTAGCGAAAAGATATACTATTTTTGTTGAATTATGAAGTAGAAAGGGGGAAATTAATGAGAAAAGCGTTTTTAGTAATATTAATGGTGATTTTGGCGAGTGGCATGGCTCTCAGCGGGTGTGCCGCTGAAGCTCCCACTCCTGCCCCCACTCCCACTCCTGCCCCCACTCCCACTCCTGCCCCCACTCCCACTCCTG
>CAYOKF010000162.1:0-4058 GCA_964404475.1 uncultured Dehalococcoidaceae bacterium
CTCAATTTCGTGGTTGTCCAGCTAACGGAAAAACTAATCTGGCAAGCCATAGAGAGGACGGGCATTGCCTACAAAGATTGGATGGCTTATAAAATCCCCGGAGAGCAGGTACTATGCCTGCTAATTGAACCCGGCAGCAGTTTCCAGGGCAACGAGGCAGATATAGCTGCGGCAGTCAGGAAGCAGATCTTGCAACCAGATAATGACCATAATGCCATGTCCGGGGTCCTCGATGATTTAACAGATATGATTGATTTCAGTGTTAAGGTCATGATGCTGCCTCAAGATACCTTTGCCAGTTACACCGCCCAGAGACAAGCCGAAGGCGCAGACCTGGCTCACCTCAAGCCGCCACACGTTAATCCCTCCATAAAAGTACTTTCACTCCTGCTTGGCAAGCCGGAGGAAGTGGCGCCGGTCAGGGAAACCGCTGAAGCTGAGAGGGTAACACTCCAATAGTACTTTAGTTTACCATACCTTCGCTCACATACTTTGGTCTCACTTGACAGCCTACAATATTAGGGCGATAATTTCCCTAATATGAACGTTTATTCTCTATTCCCCTTAATTGCAACGATAGCTTATATACCTCTGCTAGCTACTACCATCAGCAGCCGGCCCTGGCAGAGACGGCACACGCTGTTTATCCTGTTCCTTCTTCCGGCCATGATGTGGAGCTTCACTGATATCTTCCTGCGCGGTAACTTTTTCCCCCAGCACAACCTTCTCCTGTTTAAGGCAACAGTCATTATCTTCTCCATTATGTCAGTACAGTTCCATTTCTTCCTCTCTTCTTTCTACGCAGCAGGGCAGCGGCGCTGGCTGCCCTTTGCCGGTGGTTCCTTGGTAATGATTATTATTCTGGTAGTGCTGGGGTACGTCGCCAAGGACATCACCCCTGTTGGCGATGGCATGCATCACGAATACGGTTTAGGCGTAATCTTTGTCTTCTTACCCCTTATAATTCTGGCGGCCAGAAATTTCTATGTCTTCTGGAAGCGGCTGAAGGACCTGGACAACCCGGTACTCAACAATCAAATCGCTGCACTTCTCCTGGCCCTTTCCATGCTGGTCGTATTTGCCATCGCCAATCTGTTACCCTGGGGCAGAGAGTACCCTATAAGTCACTTCGGCAACCTCATCATTGCCTTCATCCTCAGTTACGCTGTTATCAGGCACCAGCTGGTGGATATTAAGATTGTACTGCGGCGGGGGTTGGCCTGGGTAACACTGGGGACTGTCGGCGGTGCTGTCTACTGGATTTTACTCTTCTTGCTTCACACTGCCTTCAACTTTGAACTCAGCGTGATGGCCACAACTGTAGCCACTTTAGCGTCCATTGCGGTATCTGTCTTTGTTTACCGGCTGCGCGGGTCGCTCTTTGTATTAATAAGCCGGGGTTTTCAGGGACAAAGCTATGATTATCGCCAGGAATTATCTCATTTTGCCAATACTATACATAATGTATTCAGCCTCAAAGCACAGGGGGGAGAGCTGCTGTCATTAATTACCAAAGCCATCGGCTGTAAGCAGGCATGTCTGCTCTTCCCTGATGTCAACAGCGGAGATTTTTCCTTCCAGCTGGCTGAACCCAAAGATAAAGGCAACCCGCTGGCCGCTCTCACTATCAAAGGTAACAACCCCATTGTGGAATACCTGAGCCATGAGCAGAAGCCCCTGACCAGAGAAGGATTATCTATCGTGCCTGAGTTCCGCGGCCTGTGGGAACAGGAAAAGGAAGAAATCGATAAACGTGCGGTAGAATTACTGCTGCCCTTGATAAGCAGGGAGAAGCTAATCGCCATTCTGGTACTGGGCAAAAAACAGTCCGGGCGTTACTCCCTTGAGGATTATCATATGCTGGAGGACGTTACTCAGCAGGTAGCCGTGAGTATGGAAAAGGAATACCTGCGGGAGCAACTCAGAGAGCGTGAAGAGGAACTATCCCTGCTCAACCGTTCCATTGCCGTTATTACCTCCCGGCTGGACATTCAGGAAATATTTGATAGCTTCATAATAGAGCTAAAAAAGGTGATTGATATTCACTGGGCGTCAATCCTGCTGGCTGAGGATGACGAGCTTCGTGTCCTGGCATTATCCGCCCGTGCAGACCCCAATTTCTACGTGGGCGAAAGAATACCCCACAAAGGCTCCTTCAGTGAGTGGGTGATTGAGCATAAAACTCCACTGATCGAGCCTGACCTGGTGGAGGGGGCCACTGTTAGAATCGGTGAATACCACCTCAAACAGGGAGTACGCTATGTCGCCTGCCTGCCACTGATAGTCAGGAATGAAGCCATCGGCAGCCTGATTATCACCAGCAAGAAGCCAAATGCTATTGACCAGCGGCATATTAAAATTCTAGAGTACCTATCTCCCCAGATTGCCATCGCCGTGGAGAATTCCCAGCTCTACGCCAAAGCCGAGGAGCAGGCCCGCGTCGATGAAATCACCGGACTGCTTAACCGCCGTTCCCTGGATCAGACGATTACCAGTGAGATCGGCCGTTACTCCCGCTACGGCGGCATCTTCTCACTAATTATCCTTGACCTTGATTCCTTCAAGATACTCAATGATAATTACGGGCACCTGGCCGGGGACAGAATCCTCAGACAGGTCGGCAATACCCTGAAAAATACGATAAGAAACGCTGACCAGGCTTTCCGCTATGGCGGCGACGAGTTTGCCATTCTGCTACCGCAGACAGGCATTGATGCCGCCAGGCAAGTGGCAGAACGCGTGCGCAAACAAATCGCGGAAAAGATAAGGGCCAAGAATCTCTCACTTACCGCCAGCCTGGGACTGGCCACCTGGCCGGCCGATGGTATCGGTGCCGACGAGATTATCGCCACGGCTGATGCAGCCCTCTACTACGCCAAGAGAAACGGCGGTAACCGCTGCCATTGCGCCTCCGGCACGCCAGCGCCAGCAAGTGATACCAACACCGGCGCTGAGACTATCAAAGACAGCAGCGGGTCTTTGAGCTCAATCTATGCCCTGGCGGCGACAGTGGATGCCAGGGGCCATTACACAGAGAGCCACTCTAAAAAAGTCATTAAATATACTCTGGCCCTGGCCGAAGCCCTGAAACTGGAGCCGTTAGAGAAAAACAGGCTAGAGAACTGCGCTTTACTGCACGATATCGGCAAGATCAGCATTAGCGACGAAATATTAAGCAAGGGTGATGAGCTAACCGCAGAGGAGCAGGAATTGGTTAATTCTCACCCGCAACTGGGAGCTGCCATTGTCAGCCATTCTCACCAGCTGGCTCCCTGCGTTGCCGGCATCCTTCACCACCATGAGAGGTATGACGGCAAGGGTTATCCCAAGGGACTGAAAGGTGAAGATATACCACTGGAGGCCCGTATTCTAGCCATAACTAACGCCTTTGCCGAAATGACCAGTAGCCGGCCGTACGCCAAGGCTCTATCCCCGGATAATGCCCTTGAGGAAATAAAACGAGGTGCGGGCAAGCAGTTTGACCCACGCCTGGTTGAACTCTTCTGCTCTACTGCCATATTTACCGCACCACTGGTATAATAAACAGGAGGAGGTGAAGCCGCTTTCAGCTAAATCCAGCAGGGACTTGGCTTGATAAGGCCTATTATCATGAATACGCACAATAAAATACAGATATTCATCGTCAGTCAGCAATCCCTGTTTCAGCAGGGTATAGAGCATTCCCTGGCTGATATTGAAGATATGGAAATATCCGGCGTGGTTGATGTCAGCGAGAAAGCACTGGTTGCCATCGACAACTTACCACCTGATGTAGCCCTGGTGGATATCGATGGGCCCTCTGAAGACAGCCTGACTTTGGCCCACCGCATCAAGCAACGCTCCCCGAATATCGGCGTCATTGTGCTCACATCCAGCCCTGACGATGCCCAACTCTTCCAGGCGCTCAAAGCCCAGGCCGTATCCTACCTGAGCAAGGCGGTTACCGCCGACCAGCTAATCGATACCATCCGGCGGGTAGCCCGCGGTGAGCACCCGATAAATGAAAGCCTGACTGCCCGCCCTAAAGTAGCCGAACACGTCTTACAACAGTTTCAGGA
>CAYOKF010000163.1:0-4032 GCA_964404475.1 uncultured Dehalococcoidaceae bacterium
TCGGTTGATTGATGTCGGATGATTGCATAGTCATAGTTGAAGTGTCCCACTGCCCATCTTCTTCCGAGGGTGTCCGTCCGGAGTATTTCATCTGCCTTATTAATAAGTCTTCCTTGCCGATCCAGAGCTCGTATTCTATGGTTGACTGACGTATCCTTTCAAGCTCAGTCTCCATCATCTCCAGCCTGTCTTCATATCCGGGCTGCGACGGGTCCAGAGACGCTTTCATCTCCTCCCACTGGCGTTCCATATCGACAGCCCCTTTGTAATGAAAGCACTCCACGTCGTTAATTTCTTCAATCGGCAATGCTTCCGGTTCGCGCAGCGAGTCCAGTAAATCCAAGCTGTATTTTGGGGTAATGGAGTAGGATACCGACTGCGTGGAAGCTATCATTACATTCGGTGATAGTTCGCTGCTTTTTATATACTGCGCGTCACCGATAGCAATGAATTCGCTGACGGCACCATCCTCTGTCATCTTGATGTGATACCGGTCGGGCGCGGTAAACACAGCCTCGTGATGAGACTCCGTAGTCTTTCCTCGGTTGGTACTGACCCCCGACAACGTAGAGCGGTATGACTGTACCTCCAGAGTCTCGATGGTTTCCCCCATGTGGTTAAGTTCTTCAGGATTGGGAGAGACGTCTGGTGACCGGGTTACCACCACAACTAATATGAGAACTGCCGCCGCTAAAACAATCAGTACTGGCTTTAGCCATTTTCCTGAAATTCTTGGAGTCATGATTATCTCCTTTAATACGTAAGCTATAATATCTGTCTAAGGCAGCGGTGGAACCGGTAACCCCTCAAAATAATAAACCGGGAATGACACGGTTATTTCTTCGGGATTGGTGCTTTCATTGTGAGCATTCAGCATATCGGTCGGGACAGTAAGTTCAAAGCCTTCATCATCTGGGGCAACAGAAGGTGATTCCTCAAGCCACGATGCTGGAAAGGTGATTTTGACTGTCCCAGGGTCCGGTTCAACATCGTTTTCCAGGATCCAGTTTTTCGAGAAGGTGATACGCGTTAGTTCGGATTCCGGCATTGGCTCACTGGTCATCGGGGGCTGGAAAAAGGTTTCACTATCGTAACTGGCGGCATGTATCTCAATCAAGCGCACATTCTCCGCATAAGTCAGGAGCACCTCAAAGCTTCTGCCGGAGTGTGCCGGGACGGAATACTCAAACTGCCCCATGATTCTCGCGGATGATAGCGTCCAGGATACCTCTTCCCCTGCCGGGTCGTAACCTAAGGCAGAGCCAATTATGGTCAGTTTGTCGCTGGTATCGTTTTTGATGTCCCCGATAACCAGCAGGCATGGGTCTCCGGCGTAATATTTAGAGCCACCCCAGGGATTCATTACCGGCCCTTTCTCCAGAGTTCCGGTTTGAACTTTGACGTTCTCGAAAGATACTTCCTTAGCCAGAGAAGACTGCAAATCAAGGCCCACTTTTACATCCAGAACCCGGCCTGCTTCAAACTTTCCACTAGTCTCCAGGTACTCAACAACCTCCGCCCGGTTGATACCCTCACTGAGGAACCATATCTGAGAAGTCCTTTCTCCGGGGGGAACCGGACCGGCGACGGTAGCAGCTTGAGCAACCGTCTGCTCATCCTCGGTTGTAGTCGTCGCAAGCGGCGAAAGCTTGTAAACCCCTATGGTACACCAGGGTGTTTCGCTGTGAAAGACAATCTCCTCTAGCTGCCGGAGGGAGCCATCCTCCAGGTGGTATATATCGGAGTAATCGTAGCTGTAGCCCACATCACCCCCTTGGAAGCATATCTCCATGGCAAGCCCCGCCTCGCCTGGTTCCAGCGAGTCCAATCCAAGCTTGTCTATCTCGGCAAATACTATCATCGGGTGTGCGGAAATTGATTCGGGTTCTCCTTCATATTCCCGGATATCTATCCTGCCTTTCTGACCCATGTCGGCGAAGTAAATACAGGGAACTCCTTCCTTATTCCGGCCCAGAAAGTTAAAAGACAATAAGTCTATGCCGCCGTTCGCATCAGCGCGGAGACGAAAGTCGCCGAACTGGGCAGTCGGCTCCTGGATATCCGCCGCCTCCGACACCACGGTCCACATCTCGGTCAGGTATAATTCATCCAGTCTTTGCGGAAGCTCGCCTGTGGTCGCTATATTATTGCCGGAACATCCAGGCATTAGAGCAGCCGTGATAATTAAAATCAAACATAAGCCTACCAGCTTTACGGTATTTTTCATGCCTCATCTCTTCTAAATATCGAATCTTTCTTTAAGCTGACTTCATGGTTTGTCTCTTTCCTCCCATTAATAAGCTGGGCTATACCGACCCCAAGTACTGCCAAACCCAAAATGAGAAAAGCCAAACCAAGGGGAAATAGAAAAACCTTCACTCCCATGATACTAATCACAATGCCTAGTACTATTTGTGCAATAGACAGCTTCATATTCGCTTTTATCTCCTGTATTTATTAATTCAAGCAACTGGATTCACCACTCTCCCCATGAAGAGTATGGTTCCCGTCTCGATGTCCCTAATCAGGAAGATGAAAGGTCTGTCAATGGTGACGACGCCGGGCATGGATGCCACCGCAATTGCACCCGTTGCCGCCGCGGCCTCTGTACCGTTTTCGTCCACGGAGACAAATGCTTTGTGAACGACATCGTCAAGCCATAATTCTTCAATATCCGTCATGCCGGAAAAATCAGCATCTTCAGATGAAAATGCTGCCACCATGCCGAGATCAGAGAGCATTTCCTTCAGGTTGAAATCCGAGGTGAATCCGAACTTTGGCATCGTTAGACGCGTATTTCTTGTTTCCAGCATATCAAGGATACTGGTCACCGTCTCATAATCGAGAGTATTTTCGAATGCGGCAAACTTCCCTTTCTCCGGCAGCAATACCACCATGGAGAGCTCATCGCCTTCATAGGGCAACTCAACCGCCTGATAGCCTTCGCCTTCGCCTTCGGCATAGCCGAACAGCATCGTCTGTTGCATCATGGGTACAGTCACGTTGCCGCCATCCAGCAGGTAAAAAGGCTGATCTGTCGTTTCCGATTCAAGGAATTTGTACTTCCAGGCAGCCTTGAAATAGACGGCATTTGTCAGTACGAGCCTCGTATCCGTGGTGATATCGCTGGGAGCGATGAGGTCACTGATGCGTTCTTTTGTCTGCTCGCTGATCCAGTCGTTGATGGTTTCGCGCGATTCCTCCGGATCACCAAAGTTCACTATACGCAATCCGGCCCCGTAGTTTTCCGCCAGTGTATCGAGGAAGGCTGTTTTAAATTGGTAATCCTTCTGCCCCCAGACGGCATTTGCCACGTGCAGCCGAAAGGCTTCGTCTTCTCCCTTGCCACGACTGGCAAGCTCCCCCTCCAGCCAGTTAAAGGCGGGGTGTAGCCCTTCCTGGGGCAGGGTAAAGTGGAGGGTGTCCGCCATCTGCTCGGCGGTCGTACCGGCAGCCCCGGCGTAGGTCATGGCCAGCGCCGCCGAGATGCTATACGGAGAGTAGAACAGATTACCATCCGTCTTCTGAAGCTGCCGGTATAAATCTAAGGCAAAGGCTCCATTACCTTCAGACAGTGCGGCTCGGTCCTCGCTGGCGACCTCCGGCGCTTTCACGCGCGAATGATTCGATTGTAAAGTAGCTCCGGAGGCCGTCATCATCCCGTCCGTTACCCCCGGTGAGCAGGCTGTCGGTATAATAAGAATAGCTATCATCGATACCATGATGATATTTTTCATCTTCATTTCTATCTCCTTACTTTAACGAATTGGCCTATGCCCGCACCGGTAATCGCCAGCCCGAAGAGAGCCGTCAGTATGGTGAAAGCCTTGGCGCGGCTCATGTCCAGCACGGGGCCGCCTTCTATCATAACGACGAAGTCTAAAGCGTAGCCCCATCGAAAAAGGTATGCGGAAATAAGGACAATAAGCACACCGAGCACTATTTCCGTCACCGCTATCTTCCGGATGCTCGCTATTATTTTGCCAAAAGCTCCGAGAATTACGGCTACCACGCCACATGCGAACAATAGGA
>CAYOKF010000164.1:0-4026 GCA_964404475.1 uncultured Dehalococcoidaceae bacterium
CCAAAACCGATATCAAAGAAAAACTTAAGGATATTTTCGCCCACTATGGCGGCCACAAGCAGGAGTTAATTCCGGTGCTTCAGGAAACCCAGGAACAGTTCCGCTATCTTCCGGCAGAAGCAATGCAGGAGATTTCCCGATTCCTGAAAGTGCCGGAAAGTACCGTCTATGGAGTAGCCACCTTTTACTCCCAGTTCAAGCTAACGCCTCTGGGCAGGAAGATTTGCAAGATATGCCGCGGCACGGCCTGCCATGTACGCGGTGGAGCCAAGATACTGGCGGAAGTGGAAAAACAACTTGGCATCAAAGCGGGTGAGACCACAGAAGACCTTGAGTGGACACTAGAAACGATAGCCTGCTTCGGCTCATGCGCCCTTGCCCCGGTCATGGTGATTAACAATGACGTCTACGGCCGGATGACACCAAGTAAGGTAAAAGAAGTTCTTGCTGGCGCTGAATAATTGAAGAGGTGCGACAAGTGAATTTCGATGAGATTAAAAAAAAGGCAGCAGCAGAATGGGAAGCTCTGGAGAAGAGTGATAAGCTCCATATTATCATCGGAGCGGCTACCTGTGGCCGGGCAGCCGGGGCTCTGGCAGTTATTAACGCCATCAATACGGAACTTGACAAACATGGCCTCCAAGCAATTATCACCCAGGTCGGTTGTATCGGCATCTGCTATGCGGAACCCCTGGTAGAGATAGCCAAGCCTAACCACCCCCATATAATCTACGGCAACGTCACCCCGAAAATGGTTTCCCAGATTATCGAGGATTACGTAATCAACGATAACCCCCGCCCGGACTTAGCTCTGGGCACCATCGGTGACGGAGATATTGACGGTATCCCTAAATTCTGGGATATGCCGATGCTCAAGCCGCAGGTAAGAATATCTCTGCGTAACTGCGGGGTTGTTGATCCGGAGAAAATTGACCACTATATTGCCCGTGGCGGCTATAGAGGCCTGACTAACGCCCTGAAAATGACGCCGCAGGAAGTGATTGAGGAAATTAAAAAATCAGGACTGCGCGGCCGTGGCGGTGCCGGTTTCCCTACCGGCATGAAATGGCAATTCTGCCATGATGCCAGCGGAGCACCCAAATACATCATCTGCAATGCCGATGAAGGTGACCCCGGTGCTTTTATGGACCGCTCTCTACTGGAAAGCGACCCTCACGCTGTTCTTGAGGGATTGCTGATTGGCGCCCATGCCATCGGCGCCACCGAAGGCTATATCTACTGTCGCGCGGAATACCCCTTAGCCATTGAGCGCCTGGAGCTGGCGCTGCGCCAGATGGAAGAATACGGATTAATCGGCGATAATATCCTCGACACCGAATTCAGCTTCCATCTCAAGGTTAAGGAAGGTGCCGGGGCTTTTGTTTGCGGTGAGGAAACCGCCTTAATCGCCTCAATTGAAGGCAGCCGGGGTATGCCCCGTTCCCGCCCCCCCTTCCCCGCCCAGTACGGACTCTGGGGCAAACCGACCAACATCAACAATGTGGAATCATGGGCTAATGTCTCCGCCATCTTGCAACATAGCGGCGACTGGTATGCCAGCTATGGTACTGAGAAAAGCAAGGGCACCAAGACCTTTGCCCTTGCGGGGAAGATAAACCGCACCGGTCTTATTGAGGTACCCATGGGTATCACCCTCCACGAAATTATCTATGGCATCGGCGGCGGTATCCCCGGCGATAAGAATTTCAAAGCGGTGCAGACCGGTGGCCCTTCCGGCGGCTGTTTGCCCGCTGACATGCTAAATTTGCCCGTCGAATACGAATCCCTGGCTGAAGCCGGTGCTATCATGGGCTCCGGGGGCATGGTGGTCATGGACGAGGATACCTGCATGGTCGATGTCGCCCGTTTCTTCCTGTCATTTACACAATCAGAATCATGCGGTAAGTGCGTCCCCTGCCGCGTCGGCACCAAGCAAATGCTGGATATACTGGAGAAGATATGCCGGGGTGAAGGCAAACCGGAAGATATTGACCTGCTCCTTAGACTCAGCAAATCAATTAAAGCCGGGGCACTCTGCGGTCTGGGACAGACAGCACCCAATCCGGTGCTGACCACCTGCCGCTATTTCCCCGAGGAATACGAGGCTCACACCCGGGAACACAGGTGCCCGGCATTAGCCTGCACTGATCTGATCACCTTCTACATACTGCCGGATAAATGCCAAGGCTGTGGCATCTGTCTGCGCAGTTGCCCTGCTGAAGCCATAACCGGCGGTAAAAGACTGGTTCATATTATTGACCAGAGCAAATGTATTAAATGCGGCACCTGTCTTGAAGTCTGTCCCGCCAAATTCAGCGCGGTGACCAAGGTATCCGGTGAAGAAATATCCGTACCCAGCGAGCCGGTGCCGATAACAGCGGGAAAGCCGGATTCCGGCGCCGCATCTCAAGGTGAATGATACCGTAATTATACAATATGGAAAAGATCACCTTAACCATTAACGGTCAACAGGTTGAAGCTACCAGAGGGATGACGGTACTGGAGACTGCCGAGGCTGCCGGGATCTATATTCCTACCCTCTGCCATCACCCTGACCTTGAACCATACGGCGGGTGCCGTCTCTGTATTGTCGAAATCGAAAGCGTGCGCGGCCTGCCCACCGCCTGCACTACCCCTGCCACCGACGGCATGGTAGTAACCACAGAATCAGATGCCATCAACGAGGTGCGCCGTACCTCGCTGGAGCTATTGCTTTCCAACCACCCCTGTGAATGTCTTGAATGTCACCGCCGGGACCGCTGCGGACCGTATGACATTTGCCTGCGCCACGTGGCGGTAACCGACCGCTGTGTCGTCTGTCCGTCGAACGGAAACTGTGAATTACAGAATGTGGTTGATTACCTGGGTGTGCAACAGTTACACATAAACAAGGACGCTAAAAAGGTGCCGGTGGATACCAGCAACCCCTTCTTTAACATTGACCGCAACCGGTGTATTCTTTGTGGCCGCTGCACACGCACCTGCAATGAGGTAACCGCGGTTGGTGCCATTGACATGGCAAACCGGGGCTACCAGATGAAAGTGTCCACCTTTGCGGATACGCCACTGATAGAGTCAATCTGCCGCTCATGTGGTGAATGTATGGTGCGCTGCCCGGTAGGTGCTCTTACTCCCAAGAACACGTACCAGGCAGAAAGGGAAGTTAAAACCGTCTGCCCCTATTGTGGTGTCGGCTGCCAGATGTATCTGGACATAAACAAAGACCGTATAGTGGGAGTACGTGGTGACGAAAAAGGCCCGGCCAATAACAGCCTGCTCTGTGTGAAAGGGCGCTTTGGTATTGCGGAATTCGTCCATCATCCGGAACGGTTGACCACACCGTTAATCAGGAGGAACGGATACCTGGAGGAAGCCTCCTGGGAAGAGGCGCTGGCCCTGGTAGCCAGCAAACTGGAGGACTACAGGGGTGACCAGGTGGCTGTAATTTCTTCAGCCAAGTGTACCAACGAGGATAATTACGTTGCCCAGAAGTTCTCCAGGGCGGTACTGGGTACCAATAATGTTGACCACTGCGCCCGTCTCTGACATTCCCCCACCGTGGCCGGTCTGGTCACCACCTTCGGTAGCGGAGCAATGACCAACTCCATCAATGACCTCAAGGCTGCCGCCTGCATCCTGTCAGTCGGCAGTAACACCACCACCGCTCACCCGGTTATCGGCATGTACGTCAGGCAGGCTAACCAGCGCGGCACTAGGCTGATTGTCGCCAACCCCCGTGAGATTGACCTAGTGCGCTCTGCCGACCTGTGGCTACAGCACCGCCCCGGCACGGATGTTGCCCTGCTCTCGGGGATGATGAAGGTTATTCTTGACGAAGGACTGGCCGACGAAGCCTTTATCGAACAACGGTGCGAAAATTTTGATGAGTTTGCGGAATCTTTAAGGCAGTTTACGCCTGAGCAGGTGGAACGCATCACCGGCATACCTCAGTACCAGTTAATTGAAGCTGCCATAATGTACGCCACCAATAGTCCGGCAGCTATTCTCTACGCCATGGGCATCACC
>CAYOKF010000165.1:0-4021 GCA_964404475.1 uncultured Dehalococcoidaceae bacterium
ACAAAGAAGATACCGGAGAATAGCTTATGTCTCTATTCATCACCTTTGAGGGAGGGGAGGGGAGTGGCAAGAGTTTCCAGGCCCGGGCGCTGTACCGCAAACTAGGCAGGCAGGCTATACCGGCACTGCTGGCATATGAACCAGGTTACACTCCGCTGGGTAAAAAGATTGCCCATATGCTGAAATGGAATGACCACATAGAAATATCTCCTGTTGCGGAGCTATTACTGTTTAACGCTTCCCGCGTGCAACTGGCGGCGGAGGTAATCCAGCCCAATTTAGCCAAGGGAACCGTGGTCATCTGTGACCGTTATGCTGACTCGACGACTGTTTATCAGGGCTACGGGCGTGGTCTGGATTTAGCCACGGTCAAAGGGGTTAATCAGGTTGGTACGCTGGGGCTGATGCCTGACCTTACCGTATTGCTGGATATTCAGCCTGAGGAGGGACTGTCCCGGCAGAAGGGCAAGAAGCCTGACCGATTTGAAGAGGAGGCGATTGCCTTTCACCACCGGGTGCATGAGGGCTACCTCAAGCTGGCGGCGGAAGAGCCGGAGCGCTGGTTGGTGGTGGACGCAACGAAAAGTAAAGAAGAAATCGCCGGTATTATCTGGGAGAGAGTCAGCGGACTGCTTCGCGAGAAAAGGGGAGCCCAAGAGGGGCGGAACCCCTCTTCTAAAAAGTGATTTCCATTCTCTTATTAAGGAGGGGAACAAAGGGGGAGGATGCCGAATAACCACCTGCCTTCAGATGACGAGGAAGAACTGCTGGCTGCCCAGGGGTATCAGCTCGTTGCCGGTATTGATGAGGTGGGGCGGGGGGCGCTGGTGGGACCGGTGGTAGCGGCGGCGGTTATTCTGCCCCGCGGGATTAAAGCCCGCTGGTGGGGCCAGGTCAGGGATAGCAAGCAATTAACCCCGGCTGCGCGCGAGCTTTTATTTGACTTCATCTGTGATAACGCGATAGCGGTAGGCGTTGGCAGGGCTGATCATGAAGCGATTGATACTCAGGGCATTGTCAGGGCGACCAGGCTGGCCATGAAATCGGCTATCGAGTGTTTGACGCCCTTGCCGCAGTACCTCATTATTGATTACCTGAGCCTGCCCGAAGTAAAACTGCCCCAGAAGGCAATCGTTCATGGAGACGGCCTCTGCCTCTCCATTGCCTGCGCCTCAATAGTCGCCAAGGTAGCCAGAGACCGCCTGATGGCGGAGCTTGACGGTGTGTATCCCGGTTATAACTTCGCCAGGCACAAGGGTTACGGGACACCGGAGCACCTTGATTGCCTTTATAGATTGGGCCCGTGTCTTATTCATCGCCGCTCTTTCCGGCCAGTAAAAGAGATGGGGCGCCGGGGAAAATGAGACGCCGGGAAGTAGGTAATCTGGGCGAGAAGCTGGCGGCTGACTTTCTCCAAAAGAACGGTTACTGCGTTTTGGAGACTAACTATCGCTGCCCTGAGGGTGAAATAGATATTGTTGCCAGTTGTAAAGACTGCCTGATTTTTGTTGAGGTACGTACCAAAAGGGGCGTCCAGTTTGGCAGTCCGGAGGAATCAATCACACGGGCCAAGATGGCCAGATTAAGAGCAGTGGCTGCTCATTACCGGCAGGCGCATGTTAATTTACCTGATTCCTGGCGTATCGACGTAGTGGCGGTTGAGTTGAGCCATAAGCAAGAGGTAAGACGTATCGAGCTTATTGAGAATGCGGTGGGAGAAGACTGAGAAATCCTGGCTTTGCCCCCCTGCCTTTGCTGTGCTAGAATTGACCGATGGGTGATGGAGTGGAAGAGTCAACCGGTAAAGTGTTGCGGGTTATTGATGCCAATCTGAACCGTATTGGTGAGGGGCTCCGCGTTCTGGAAGATATCGCTCGTCTGGTGCTTGATGATGCCGTCTTGAGCCAGCAGTTAAAAAGTATGCGGCATGGCATGGTGAAGGTCGATTTATTACTCGAACGGCAGTTTCTCCAGGCCAGAGATTCCGAAGGTGATGTTGGCGTCAACATTGAAGCCTCCGGTGAGGAAAAGCATAAAGACCTCGGGGCTACCGTTGTGGCCAATGCCAGAAGAGTACAGGAGGCGCTGCGGGTCATGGAGGAACTGGCGAAGAATCCGGGGGTTGACCTTGATCCTGACAGTTTTAAGCAGGCCCGGTTCGATCTCTATACCATTGAAAAAGAGTTATTCGCCAAGCTGGTGAGCTTGAATATGATAAAGGGTGAGTCAGGTGCGGGATAATCTGGAATCAATGGCGGAGCAGATGCGGCAGGTCCTAACCGCCAAGGATGAAGCCAGAGAAAAGGCGTTGCCGCTATGCCGGGATGCCATCCGGCATTGCAGCCAGGCAATCCGTGCCATACACCGTCAGGAGTTTGAGCCGGCAGAACGGTTGCTCATGTCCGCTCGAGAGACTCTATCCGAAGCCGAACAGGCGGTTTCCCCGTATCCTGAGCTGAGTAATACCGGCTTTATCCGTGATGCTCAAAAAGAGCTGGCGGAGGGTAATATCACCCTGGCTCTGGTGACCGGGGAGCATTTCCCTGAGCCGGGAGAGATTGGCGTGGATGCTGCCGCCTACTTAAACGGGATGGGCGAGGCGGTGGGGGAACTGCGGCGTTACCTGCTGGATGGTATGCGGCGGGGGGACTTATCCCGGGGTGAGGAATTGCTGGCGGCTATGGATGATATTTACGGTGTCCTGGTAACCATGGATTTTCCCGATGCCCTGACCAGTGGTTTGCGGCGCACCACGGATATGGTGCGTGGTGTCCTGGAGAGGACGCGAAGTGACCTGACTCTGGTCATAAGGCAGAAAGAATTAGAGAACCGGCTGGACAAGCTGGAGGAAAATATCAGCTAGAGACCATGATTGATTTCAGCTGGCCTTATGCATTAAACTGGTGTAATCTTGAGTAGATTAACTTTTAATATTATTTTAAGATAAAGGTGGGTTGGGCAAGCCGCCCAATTTTGTATGTAAATTCAACGGAGGTTAGTTTATGGAGCCATTGATTCTGAAGGTAATTGTTCTGGTGGCGGGGGCTCTGGCTTTGGGCTTTGTGGGCTATCTGGTAGCCAGTGTCCTGCGGGAGAGTGAGGGCAGCAGTAAGATGCAGGAGATTTCACAGGCTATCCGGCAGGGGGCCATGGCGTTTCTGCGCCGTGAATTTACCACGCTGGCTGTCTTCACAGTGGTCGTATTTATCGTCCTGGCGGTGTTCATTGAGCCCAGACCCCTGGTGGGGATTGCCTATGTATGTGGCACTTTAACCTCGGCTTTGGCGGGCTGGCTGGGAATGAACATCGCCACCAAGGCCAATGCCAGGACGGCTAATGCCGCCATTAATAGCTGGGCACGGGGTTTGAAAATAGCCTTCTCCAGCGGTGCGGTGATGGGTTTTTGTGTGGTGGGGCTGGGTCTGCTGGGGCTTTCTATCATCGCTTTCATCTGGGAAGACAGCCATGTCTGGCTGGGCTTTGCCTTTGGCGCTTCCTCGGTAGCCCTCTTCCTGAGGGCGGGCGGCGGCATCTTTACCAAGAGCGCCGATGTTGGCGCTGACCTGGTGGGCAAGGTGGAACAGGGCATTCCTGAAGATGACCCTCGTAATCCGGCGGTCATTGCGGATAATGTCGGGGATAATGTCGGGGATGTTGCCGGTATGGGCTCTGACCTGTATGAGTCCTACGTTTCCGCCATCGCCGCCTCAATGGTGCTGGGGGTCATTGTCCTGGGCACGGTTAAGGGGATGTTTTTACCGCTGTTGCTCAGCGCGGTTGGCATCGTGGTTTCTATTATCGGTGCCCTTTCCGTCAGGCCGAAGGAGATGGAAGACGCCAGTTTTGAAAAGCAGGTATCCAGGGCACACGCTACCATGAACGTCGGCGTCTACGTCAGTAATATCCTGATGATAATCGCCAGCTTCTTCATCATCCGGTTTTATGTTGGTGAACTGGCACTTTTCTGGGCGCTGATTTCCGGCCTGATTGCGGCACAGGAAGTAGGGGATGAAGACATAAA
>CAYOKF010000166.1:0-4015 GCA_964404475.1 uncultured Dehalococcoidaceae bacterium
GTAATGAATCGGCTGGGTGGATTTTCTCCTGACCTGAGTATCCTTGCCGGCTACATGCTGATTACCGGCGCGGAGATGTGCCGGAGATACGATATGATTAACCTCCACCCCGCCGCTCCGTGGGGCCCTGCGGGAACCTGGCAACAGGTCATCTGGCAGCTGATCGGGAACAAGTCCGAAGAAACCGGGGTAATGATGCACCTGGCAACCCCGGAACTGGACGAGGGGCCGGCGGTAACGTACTGCACCTTCCCGATACAGGGTGGGCCATTCGATGTATTATGGCAAGAAGTTGAAGGGCTATCGCTGGAGGAAATAAAGCAAGGCCATGGAGAGGATAATGCC
This sequence comes from uncultured Dehalococcoidaceae bacterium, assembly GCA_964404475.1. GTDB lineage: Bacteria > Chloroflexota > Dehalococcoidia > Dehalococcoidales > RBG-16-60-22 > CAYOKF01. The sequence continues at coordinate 346 of CAYOKF010000166.1, forward strand.
CTGTTTCAGGAAATCAGAAGACATGGCTATGTGCGCGAGGCTCCTCTCATTCTAGCCACCGTCAGGGCATTCAGCCAGGGTAAGCTTAAAATAACCGCAGATAAGCAGGTGGTTGATACTGAAGGCAGGCCTATCAGCGGCTATAACCTGACCGGTGAAATCAACGAGATAATTAAAGCTAAACCTGCCGAATAGCCGCCTCAGCACATTACTTTATCAAGCGAAGCTGCGTTATTTAAGAATGCGGTTATTTCTTTTTGTTATCGTTCTTTGCCGTTTCTTCAGCGGGCTTCCTCAGCACTTCGTCAATGATGCCATACTCTACTGCCTGCTCAGGGTTGAGATAAAAATCACGGTCAGAATCATGGGCTACCTTCTCGATTGTCTGGCCGGTATGCTTGGAAATTATATTACGAATCAGTTCCTGCATACGCATAATCTCGCGCGCAGCAATCTCGATATCAGCCGCCTGACCCTGGGCACCACCAAACGCCTGGTGCATATGAATGGTAGCATTCGGTAATGCGTAACGCTTGCCCGTGGCACCGGCGCAGAGAAGCACTGTGCTCATACTGGCGGCCAGCCCGACACAGATAGTTGATACATCAGGACGGATTAGCTGCATGGTATCATAAATGGCCAGTCCGGAATTAATAATCCCGCCGGGACTATGGATGTAAAGGCTAATGTCCTTGTCCGGGTCCTCGCGCTCCAGATAGAGCAACTGGGCAATGATGACATTGGCAACCTGGTCATTAATCGGCATACCCAGCATGATGATGCGTTCTCTCAGCAGCAGTGAGTATATATCAAAAGCCCTTTCCCCCCTGGCACCACTTTCAATTACCATCGGTACAACATTCATCGGATTAATATTCATTTTTCTTTCTCCTTTCCTTTAGACTGGGCTTCATCCGAACCCTTGGCAATATCAGTCAGCTTTTCTATTGCCTTCCGCACGGTAAACGATTGCTTGATTGATTCCCTGGTCTGCGGAGTGTCCAGGAACTCCTTCAGTTTTTCCTTTTTTTCCGGCGTGGTTTCTCCTGCCGGGCTATTTATCATTCTTTCAATCTCGGCATCTATTTCATCGTCAGCAACCTCAATATTTTCCGCTTCAATAACCTTGCCCAGCACCAGAGAACTGGCTACCCGTTTGCTGGCTGCCGGCCGTAATTCTTCCTGTAGCTCCGCCTCGGTCTTGTTAATGCTCTTGAGATAAGCCTCAAGCCCTTTTTCCGTCATCTGCATTCGGTTCATCTGCTCCCGGAATATCCGGTCAACCTCAGCGTCCACCATGACCGACGGGAATTCAACCTGGGATTGGTCAACTACAGCGGCGATTACCCGTTCTTCAAAATCGGCTTTGGCCTTTTCTTCGGCCCGCAGACGCATATTTTTAGTTATTTCCTCCTGCAAGATTGCCAGTGTTTCAAACTCCGGACTAACCAGTTTCGCCAGTTCGTCATTTACCTCAGGAAGTATTTCCTGCTTGATTTCAATAATTTTTACCTTGAAAGTTGCCTCCTTGTTACCAAGTTCACTTTTAAAGTAATCCTCAGGTAGCGTTAGCTGAAATTCCTTCTCTTCACCCTTTCCCGTGCCGACTATTTGCTCGGCAAACCCCGGAGCCGGAGATGATGATCCTTCGATTACCTGGTACTGCGCCCCCTGCCGATTAACCAGTTGCTCTCCCTCAACATTACCCTCTATGTCAAAGGTAACCATGTCACCAGGGTTCACGGTACGCTCCACAGGCTCCCAGGTGGAATGTTGATGGCGTAATTCCTCCATTACCGCGTTAGTCTGTTCCTCGGTTATTTCTACCGGTTCCGGCTCCTCTTTTATACTATGATAGTCTCCAAGCGTCACCGTGGGCGCCATTGGTACTACCGCCTTGAATATTACCGGATCATACTGGGTCACTTCAATGCGCGGCTGCGCCACAGGTTCAATCTCCTGCTCCTCGAGAGCCTTGGCATAAGCCTGCGGCAATAACTGCTGAAGCGCTTCATCAAGGATGCTCTCCCTGCCCAGATAGCGCTCCAGCACATCTCGCGGGGTCTTCCCTTTGCGGAAACCGGGAACGCTTGTTTTTTTGGCCAGTCGCTGATAAGCCCCGGCAAGAGACTCTTCTACCTCAGATGGCTCCATCTCTACAGTTAAAAATGCCTGGCTATCTTCTGTCTTTTCCCTAGTAACCTTCACACTACCTCCCGATACTCTCGATATTCTTTATGTCAACCATGCCCTACTCTTCCCGCAGGCTGATGTGTAATTCTTCCATCTGCTCACCCGTTACCGGCGAGGGTGCATTAGAAGTTAAATCAACAGCATTCTGGTTCTTGGGGAAAGCAACCACTTCCCGGATACTTTCCTCACCGGCCAGCAGCATGACGACACGGTCAATACCGGGGGCGATACCGCCATGCGGCGGCGCTCCATAGTCAAAAGCCTCAAGCAAATGCCCAAAGCGATCTTCAATTACGGCATCATCATAGCCGAGTAACCTGAATATTTTCCTTTGCAGGCTGCTGGTGTGAATCCTGATGCTGCCGCTGGATAGCTCAGCGCCGTTACAGATGAAATCATAGCTTTTCGCCCTTGCCTTTTCCGGAGCCGTATCCAGAAGCGGGATGTCCTCATCCTTGGGTGCGGTAAAGGGATGATGCAATGACTCCCAGCGCCCTGTTTTTTGATTAAATTCAAATAACGGGAAATCCACGATAAAGGAAAAGGCGAGCGTATTCGGATCAGCCAGTTTCAGCCGGTGCCCCATCTCCCGCCGCAATTCACCCAGTGAAGTGTTGACCACCTTGCTTTCCCCAGCTACCAGCAGCAGCAGGTCACCCGCACCGGCCTCCATTCGCCTGGCTATTTCCCTAATCTGCTCCATAGTAAGAAATTTAGCCACTGCTGACCTTATTGAATCGGTAGTTAGCTCATCCAGGTTTCCTGCCGATGAATCCAGTGAAATGGTCACTAGCCCGCCGGCGCCATAGCTCTGTGCCATCCGGTTTAATTCGTCAAGCTGATGGCGTGTGTATCCAGCACAGCCGGGCGCACAGATGCCTTTTACCCTGCCTCCGCCAGCTATTGCCGATCTGAATACCGCGAATTCAGAACCAGCCAGGATATCGGACAGGTCAGTTAGCTCCATAGCAAAGCGTAAATCAGGTTTATCAGTACCGTAGCGGTTCATAACATCAGCATACTCCAGGCGGGGGAAGGGGGTGGCCATTCTCATTTCAGGCTTAAGCGCCGTTACCATAGACGTAAATAGCTCTTCAATCAGATTGAGGATATCTTCCTCCTCAACAAAGCTCATCTCCAGGTCAAGCTGGGTGAACTCCGGCTGCCGGTCAGCACGGGTGTCCTCATCGCGGAAGCAGCGGGCTATCTGGTAGTATTTCTCCAGTCCCCCCACCATTAACAACTGCTTGAGCTGCTGCGGGGACTGCGGCAAAGCATAGAAACTGCCCGGATAAAGGCGACTGGGCACCAGGTAGTCACGGGCACCTTCCGGAGTGCTCTTAATCAGGATTGGCGTCTCCACTTCGATAAAGCCCCGGGCATCCAGAAAATCGCGTATGAATTTCACTATCTGTTGGCTCAGCAACACGTCTTCCACCAAGATCTTCCGTCTCTCGCCACGAGACGGACATCTCCG
>CAYOKF010000167.1:0-3994 GCA_964404475.1 uncultured Dehalococcoidaceae bacterium
TATGCATAATCTTGCATCTATGCATATAATAGCATGAATGGATCCCCGAGGTCAAAGTATATAATCGGATAGACAGAAAAGCTATTACGAAATTAAGTACGCAGTCGCTTTAATAGTCTTGTAGAGGAATCATACTCAATAGTGTGGGCTAACGTGGCCACGAAAAGGTCATTGAAAAGACTCTTTCTGAAAACAGGTGGCGACGATTCTTGATGGTTCTAGGTATCGTCCCCCTTGGTGGAGAATGTGCTCTTTTTGTTAACAAATTGTATACTGGCCACTCACCTAAACATACTCGTCGCAAGAAATATTTTCATAATCTTCAAACCCACAAAATTAGTACAGCCTGAGTAAAAGTAAGGCAATCGTTCATTATGATTAGGTCGTCTACATTTTCTTTTACCACGACTCAGCCGATGGTTATAGAAATTTAGTTAAGATTGATAAAGCTCACCAAATGGATTAGTCTTATAACACCTTTAGCCTCCCGCACATTAACCAATAATGTAAAAGATTACCTCATCTGTTGGTCTCAGTTTAACTTAAAGGGTGATGTTTATCACGTTCTCTCTATGGGAAGATACTACAAGGCTACTGAGCAGAGCCTGTGTGAGAGAATATAAAAATATAAGTAATAAGTTGATTGCCTTAGCTAGATAAATAATCGGTAAGGGGTGCCTGATGCAAACAGTATATCTTGTGCCACATACACATTACGACGCGGTTTGGGTCTTTACCAAAGAAGACTACTTCTATATTAACATCGAGCTAATCCTTAAGCAGGCAGTGGAACTAATGGAAAAATCGGATTATAAATTCCTCGTCGAACAGACTGCCCTTCTGGAAGAAATTGAAAGAAGAAACCCTTATCTTTTCGAGAGAATCAGTAAATTCGTTAAAACTGGACAAGTTGAAATTGCCGACGGCGAGTATTTAATGGCAGATACCGTGATCCCTAATGGGGAAACACTGGTCAGAGAAATACTCTTCGGCAAGAAATATGTAGGTGAGAAATTCGGGGTTGATGTGCCGGTAATGTGGGCCGCAGACAGCTTCGGATATAATGCTCAGCTCCCTCAGATTTATAAAAAATCGGGTTATAAATATTTCACCTTTCGTAGGGGTGTTAACAGGGATAAGCCATCTGAATTCTGGTGGCAAGGCCTGGATGGAACCAGAATATTGGCTCACTGGATGCCCCTTGGCTATCGGGCTGGACTGGATTTCTCTACTTTAGATGAGAGTTTTTTAGTACTCAAAGAAGCTGCCACTACTTCTCATATTTTGATGCCATCCGGGAGCGGAGTTACGCTTCCACAGCCCGATACCGGCTCCACCGTAAAGAAATGGAACAGAAACCACCGGGATGCGAAGATGAAAATCGCTAAATCCTCAGATTTCTTTGAGCAGGTAGAGAAAGAAGCCAATAATCTGGAAGTCAGAGAGGGAGAACTCTATTCAGGGAAATATTCCGAGGTTTTTCCGAATTGCTGTTCCAGCAGGATATGGATCAAGCAGGAGCTAAGAAAATACGAAAATCTAATACTGGCCTGCGAGAAATGGGCTACCATCGCCTGGCTGCTTGGCATTCCCTACCCCGCTCATGAGCTTAGGGATAACTGGAAGAAAATTCTTTGGGGGGCGTTTCACGATGTAGCTCCGGGGACAGGAATGGACGAATGTTATGAAGAGGCACGAGATAACTTCGCTTATCTTGAGAGTCACCTCTCGCACGGGGTACAGGATTTACTGTCTATCATTTCCCGGAACTTGCAGAGTGGGGATGATATTATCGTATTCAATTCTCTTTCCTGGGAAGTAAAAAACTGGGTCGAGGTGGATTTGTGGTTTGAAAAGGGAAAGACCAAAAAGATTGAAGGGTTAAAAAGCGGGGATGAAGAAATAGAGGTAGAGGTCTTGGAATTTACCCGTTATGCGGACGATTCTTATCAGACCGTCAAGTTAGGCTTTATAGCTACCATTCCTGCTTTAGGCTACCGAACCTATAAAATCTTGAGAAGAAACCCTCGTGGCTTGGCTACTTCGAAGATTGGTATTACAGGGAACACCATTGAAAATCGGTTCTTTAAAGTGAGGGTTGACCCTTCCAGTGGTCTGCTTGATATTTTCAAAGACGGGAAATTTATAGCTGGAGGAAATGAACTGGTTCTAGAGGAAGAGATTGGCGACCTGTATTACCATCGCCAGCACTTGGAAGAAGCATTTAAGACCGAAAGCGACAACGGAGTGAAGTATGGCAAATTCAGGATGAAGAGCTTCAAGATCGAAAAGACCCCGCTCAGGCGAGTAATCAATATAGAAAGCGACTACTTCTCATTAAGATGGCCCTACCGGCTTCTAGACAAGTTAAGGCCATTACTATGGCGGCACAACTTTCTATCTCTTACCAAAAAGATTATCATCTACGATGACCTCCCCCGTATTGACTTTATAACTACGCTCGATAATCGACATCCTCAGGTACGCATAAGGGTAAAGTTCTCCACCGATATCAACTCGCCTGAGTATCAGTCCGAAACCCAATTCGGTGTTGTAAGCCGACTCGTAAATCAATACTACTTCAATCCTGAAGAAAACTGGGTAGAAAAGCCTTCCGGCATCTATCCGGCGCTCAACTGGATCGATTATTCGGATGCTGATAAGGGTATAACTGTTATTAACAAAGGGCTACCTGCTCACGAGATAAGAGATGGCGAAATCTACATGACCTTATTGCGGAGTATCTTAATGCTCTCTTCGGACGGTGTAACCGGCCCAGCCATACCGACTCCTGATGCTCAGGAATTTAAAAGCTACACCTTCGAATATTCCCTCTATCCTCATCAGCAAGAATGGAAGGAAGCCAAATCTTACAAGCCAGCTAATGAGTTTAACAATAATTTAATCGGCTTCCAATTACCTAAGGAGAAAAGTGAAGGTGACCTGCCTTCACAGTTTTCGTTTGTTGAACTTAAGCCGGACAATCTCATTTTGGTTTCTCTAAAAAAGGCAGAAGACAGTGATGACGTAATCATGAGGTTTTTCGAAACCAAGGGAGAAGAAACCAGGGGAGAAATAGATCTATTCAAGGAGCCTGCTTCGGTAAAGGTTGTAAACTTACTGGAAGAGGATGAAGGAAACATTGAATATAGCGAGAGCAGGATAAGCCTGTCTGTTAAACCCTTTGAGATTATCAGTCTGAAGATCAGGTTCCAGCTTGCTCAGGACGATAACATCTAGTCTATTATATCGCAGTGTAGAATGCCTTCGGTCATTTTATCGGCCTCAAAGATGATCGAGCCGTCAGGGCTTACTATCAAGCTGCCGCCAAGGCTAACAGTATCGTCCTGTAAACCAACGGCGTTAGCCTTGAGAACATAAGTGCCGTTTTCTACGGCTCTGGTAATGGGTAAAGCCCTGTTTTTATCAAACTTCTTTCGGGCTTCTGCCGGTGGATAGTAATGGGCGGCCAAATAAAATATGGCTTTCGCTCCTTCTTTGGCATACAAATTAGCTAGTTCGGGGGAATTCTGGTCGCGGCAAATCAGGACTCCGCATTTTACTCCATTTACCTCAAATAATAAAGTGTCTTCCCCTTTGGTGAAATATTTCTGGTCAAATTCGGTCAGCATGTTCTTAAAATAGACAGACCTGCTTTTATCAGGCTTAAGCAAGACGGCGGCATTGAACAGGCTGTCATTATCAAAATACGGGGTCCCCACAAGCAAATCCAGATTGCACCTAGCAGCTTGTTCGTGAATTATTCCCAGAGCCATCTCTATGTCACCTTTACGTATATCGTGAAAATCTCGCATGTATCCGGTAAGGCTACACTCCGGGAAACACAGTATATCCAGCTTCAAATCAGCCGCCTGCTCAGCAAAGGCAGATAGCTTCTTCATATTTGTGTCAATCTCGTTAGAAAGAGTAATCTGGGCTATGCCGGCTCTCAATGACTACCTCCTATTTCCTAAATAGCTTTAGCCCAGCCTTC
>CAYOKF010000168.1:0-3993 GCA_964404475.1 uncultured Dehalococcoidaceae bacterium
GCGTCAGTGGTGCTGAGGAGAGGGACAAAAAAATGTCTCTGGCCCGGAAGCAGCTTGACTGGGAAGAGCAGGCCAGGCTTTCCCTGGACCCGGAGCGGTCATATCAGGTTCACCGCGAGCGGTCTTCGACCGGGTCAGCCTGCAGCATGTGCGGAGAATACTGTGCTATGGAACTGGTGGCAAAGTATCTGGGTGTCAAGGCGCCTAAATGCTAGCTCAGGTTCCTGCCTGATATGCCCCCCCTTTTTTAAGAGATTTGGAGGTTATCATATATGAAGGTGCTTAGGGGTTTCGCAGTTGGTATCCTGAGTCTTCTCCTCTTCCTGTCACTTTCTGTCTTCGGCATGGCGTTCATGCTGAAGAGCACCCTGCTTAACCCCGACTTTGTTGCCGCCGAGGTGGACAAGATTGATATGTCGGCTCTGACCAGGGAGATAGTGGGGGAGCAGATTGCCGAGCAGTTGCCCGAAGAGATGGCCTTCCTCGAAGAAGCTATATATGACGTCATTGACGACCAGGAACCGTGGCTCAAAGAGCAGTTAAATACTGCTATCTATTCCAGTTATGATTTTCTCCTGAGTAAGAGTGATAGGCTTGACTTATCAATCTCACTGGAACCCCTAAAGGAAAGCCTCAGAGACAGCCTGTGGCAGACCCTCAATGAACAGCCGCTCTCGGAGATTGCCGGACTGGGTGAATACCTGCTGGAACCATACATCGACCAATATTTCGACGAGCTTGTCACACAGGTACCGGAAGAATATCTGCCGCCGGAGCTCGCCGCCTTGCCCGAAGACCAGCTGAAGCTCTACCTGGAGCAGAATTTAGATGAGTTCATCGAGCTGATACCCGAAGCACAATTGCCACCGGAGCTTTCCATCCTGCTGGAAGACACGTTGAAGCCGTATTACGACCAGTACTACGATGCATTGGTCGGTGAGATACCTGATGCATTTGAATACGACGAAAGCTCCATACCCCCGGAGGTTATGGAACAGCTTTTACTGGCCAGGCAGTACATCGGTTATTTCCAGAGCGGCTATTACTATTTGATAGGCTTTATGGTGCTGCTGGTTCTGGGCATTATTCTCATAAATCGCAATGTCAGGAACACCACCCGGGCGCTGGGCATAGACCTCCTGATTTACGGGGCTCTGGAGTTTGTCGGCGTCCTTGTCGCCAGAACCGCTATCCCGGCGGGTCTGCCGCTGCAGGGGATACCGCCGTCGCTCCAGGCGTGGCTGGTGGGGCTATTTGGCGACCTGCTGGCGCCGCTGCAGATGTTCAGCCTCGGGCTGCTGATTGGCGGGGTCGTTTTACTGGTTGTCTCCTTTGTCTATAAGCCACGCGAGATAGAGGACTAGACGATGAAAAGGATGGCAATTGCCTGCATTCTTTTCGCCATGTTGCCGGTGGTCGGTTGCACTGGTATAGGTTCAACTCCGCCGGCAGCAAAGCTGGCGGTAATCAGCCATGAAATGACCGGGGGAGAAGCGGGCGGCGTCACCGTACAGGTAACGGTGAAGAACGTTGGCTCGGCAGTAGCTGAACTGGCTGAAGTGACAGTGAGCTTTTATGATACTGACAGGAGCTTTATTGATAGCTCAGGCGACAGTGTAATGAACCTCAGGCCGGGTGAAATCTGGGACTTTGAGATTGTCTGTCAGGGGGCACGCTGCAGTCAGGTCAAGAGCTACGAGATTGAGACCATGGCGGGCACGAGCTCAGGGGGGTTATAGCTTATCTGGCTTCCGGCTCCTTAAATACCATCCCCCCACCCCGCCCAGAATCACCGCTCCCACCGCCGTCGCCAGGGCGCAGAAGATTGATGTGTCATACCAGAAGCCCTGCGGAAAGAGCATGATTAGATAGTCGCTGGTCGGGTCAAGCAGCCACAGGTCATTGGCGAAGCTGATGAGGTGAAACTGCCGGAACAGCCGGTCAAAGTTGAGCATTGTCCCCAGCCCCAGCGCCAGCATCATTACCAGAGTGAGGCAACCGCCGCCAACCAGCCCCCACGACAGTCGCCGCCGGTCTTTCCATAAAAAGAGGCTGAGTCCGGTATAGACCAGGGCATAAACCAGTGTACCCAGCAAGACCCGGTAGACCATCTGGAATAGCCCCTTGACATCCCTGAGGTGAGCCACCTCACGCTCGTTAAACAGCGTCAATGGCTCGCCATCCTTCATCACGGTGAGGCTGATGGTCTCGTCACCAGAGTTGAAATAGTCAACCAGACCCCTGGCTGCTTTATCCAGCTCTGACGGGGCTAGGCCCGTAGTCTGGCTGACACTGTACTTGTCGAAGCCATATTTATACAGCCATAGACTGTTTGCCGCCCCGCTGATGCTTGCTGTCAGTAGCAGAGCCGGCAAACAGAGTATAAACAGCCATTTAGCGGCAATCCTCATGCTACCCCCGGTTACTGGTATCTAGATTTTACAACGTCAGGATAGAAAAGCACAGCGCTTACCCAGCGTACGTATAGCGGCTTGCTGGCCGGGGCAACTTTGGTTGCCGGGCTAGAAACGCGCAGATAAGTCCCACCAGGAGGAAAGCGGTTACGATAATAAAGGCTGGAGTGTATGTGGCCGTGGCGTCATGGATAGCCCCGGCAACTGATGGGCCAAGAGCTTCAAAAATCATGTAGCAGAACATTACCACCCCCAGAATCTGGGCATACTGGGTGCGCTTGTAGTAGGTGCCGATGAATGTGGTTAGAGCCGTTGTTATGGCTCCTGTGCCTATCCCGTAGAGAACCGCGTAGATATAGATTAGGGCCAGATTCCTGGTGGTTAGCAAGATGACAAAAGCGATTATCTGAATGGCGAAGCTGGCGCTCGCCAGATACCTTATATTATATCTCAATGCTAAAACCCCGAATCCCATACTGCCGATGATGCCGATTGCTGAGGCCACGCTCACGGTCGTGGCGGCTGTCATGGTGCTGAAACCTGTGTCCTCCAGATAGGCTACCTGATGACCGAGCATAGTTGTAAAAACAAAGAAGTTAGCCGAGGTAAAAGCTGCGATTAACCAGATGGTAGGACTTCGCAGTGCCTGGCCAGTCGGCCACCATGCCGGTCTTTCCTCTGTTTTTAACGGATAGTCTCTTGTCACTGTCTCCCCGGCGGGTGAAACGGACATGCCGTCGGGCAACTGCCCCATATCCTCCGGTCTGTTTCTGACCAGTATCACACCGCCAATCAAGCTGGCTCCTATTAAAACCATCCCCGCCAGAACCAGCCAGGAAATCCGCCAGCCGAAAGCAGCAATTAACGCTGCTGTCAGGGGCGGGAAGGCGAGGCCGCCTATTTTTACAGAGGCAGTAGCAATTCCCATGGCCAGAGAGCGCCTCTTAGCAAACCAGTTGTTGGCTATGGCGGTACCGGCGATGAACTGCGCGAAGCCGCCGCCCAGCCCGGCAAGGCCATAGCATAGATAGACGTGCCAGACTTCCTGAGCCAGGAACATTCCGGCCAGCCCCACCGCAACCAGAAGGTTGCCCAGAACTATGTTAATCCTCGGCCCGAACCTGGCAACAGAAGCCCCGATAATGGGGCCGGGTAGCCCGAAGCACAGCAGACCTATGGAAAATCCGGAGGCGACTGCCGTCCGGCTCCAGCCAAGCTCATCACACATGGTAGGCAGGAAGACCCCGTATGAGCAGAGAAACGCTCCGGCACCGACAATTTGCTGGAGCGATGCTCCCGCAAGGGCGAACCAGCCGTAAAAGGCTTGCCTCGTTCTGGCGGTCACGGTCTCTGGCGTCATAGGCGCTCTTCCTGCATGTTGCTCGTGCTTATCCTGTATTAGTTTGTTCTCGCATCATCAGGCGGTTCACCCTGGCCCCCGGGATAAAATCCCGATTACCGGGCAGCGCGGCTGCTCTGCCCATAGTGATTTAACCATTGCTGGCTTGATATCGTAGTAACTTGGACTGGGCCGGCGCGGGCCTAGTAGACTTGGCAAAATTATACTTTAGCCGGGCAG
>CAYOKF010000169.1:0-3966 GCA_964404475.1 uncultured Dehalococcoidaceae bacterium
TATCGTCTGGTCTCTTCGGTATCTATGGATTGCCAGTTAATAGCGAAGGGGCCATGGGAGATAACCAGCCTGGGTTTACTGGCGTAACCGGCAATGTCCTGGTAAATCCAGCGTAAGACGGCTGCTAAACCGAAGGCGAAGCCGAGTATAGCGAACCAGTTAATATCTACTTCCATGATTGCCACCTCCTAACTTTTCCTGAGTTTAACTAATTATAGCATTATAGCATAATTGGCAATCAGGCAAGAGGGTAGGGTAGGACTAAAGATTCAGGTGATTAATCGGTGGGGAAAGCTGAGAGCGGTTACAGAAAGCCCGTGCGAGGCTATCTTACCCGTATCTTCCCCTTCGGCTCAGCCACGACTTCTCCGATGACGGCAGCCTCGGCAACACCCTCCCGGTGCATCCTGTCCAGTAGCGCCTCAGCCCTGTCTGCCGGCACGGCAATCAGCAGTCCTCCGGATGTCTGGGCGTCAAAGAGAATATCGGCAAGGTACCGGGGCACATCTTGTTCTATTGTTACCATGTCCTGGCGAAATTCCCGGTTACGGTGGAGTCCGGCGGGGAGCATGCCCATTTCCGCCAGTTCTTTAGCTTCGGGAAAGAAGGGGACGGCCGCTGCACTAATCACCATGCCGATATCAGTACATTCAACCATCTCAGCGGCGTGTCCCAGCAGCCCGAAGCCGGTAACATCAGTGCTGGCATTTACTCCTGTTTCCTGCATTAGCTCGGAGGCTTTTTTGTTAAGGGTGGCCATAGACCTGGAGATTTTGACGATAGCTTCTCCACCGGCCATTTCACCCTTAATGGCGGTGCTGATTATGCCCGTGCCCAGTGGCTTGGTCAAAATTAAGCGGTCGCCCGGCCTGGAGCCGGAATTGAGGATTACCTTTTCCGGGTGAATAATGCCGGTAACGGAAAGGCCATACTTTAGCTCCGGGTCTTCCACGGAATGCCCGCCCACCAGTAATACTCCCGCCTCCCGCATCTTGTCCAGCCCACCCCTCAGGACTTCTTGCAGGATTGAGAAGTCCATGCTTTGTCCCGGGAAGCAGACGATATTCATAGCGGTGAGCGGTTTGCCCCCCATGGCGTAGACATCGCTCAGCGCATTGGCAGCGGCAATCTGACCGAAGTCATAGGGGTCATCCACAATCGGGGTGAAGAAATCCAGGGTCTGGATTATGGCCAGATTATCAGTCAGCTTATAGACGCTAGCATCCTCCGCCCTTTCTATACCTGCAATTAGATTCGGGTCAGTGGTGAGCGGCAGACTGGAGAGCACTTTATTCAGGTCTCCCGGACCTATCTTGCAAGCTCAACCTGAACCGTGTACAGTCTCGGTGAGGCGCGGCCTTACCTCATCACTCATTTCACTTGCCTCCGTAGCATTAGTTACCATCCCGTCCTCAGCTTGCCGGTCAGGTGATAAAACCTATCCTTCTCTCTGCCCATTTTACCGCGTCCTTGATGATTTATCACCAATGCCCTAAAATAATCACGGCGGATTATATCATAAAAAATATCTTAACGCAATAAAAATATTACTTATGGATATATCATGAACCTGGACTATCTGAAAACCTATCTTGAAGTGGTTAAACTGGGCAGCTTCTCAGAAGTAGCCAGGAAGCTTAACATCAGCCAGCCCGCAGTCTCGTTTCAGATACAAAAACTGGAGCGTGAGCTGGGAGCGCGTTTGATTGACCGCGCCCAGAAGTCAATTACGTTGACGGCGGCGGGCAAACGTCTGCTGCGCTTTGCTGAGTCGGTAGAAGGGGAGCGGGAACTGCTGCGTCATGACCTTGACGAGTTGCGAGAAGAGATTTGCGGTGAGCTGGTTATCTCGGCCAGCACTATTCCGGGTGAATATCTGCTGCCATCGATATTGGCGGAATTCAAAGCAATACATCCGGCAACGAGGGCTCAGGTGGTTGTTTCTGATTCGCTTGGTGTTATCGGGGGGGTGCGGGACGGCAGCTATGATGTCGGCTTTTGCGGTCTGGTCCCGGATGACAGGGAACTCGCGAGCTTTTGCGTCGCCGGGGATGAGATAGTGCTTATTGTATTTCCGGGACATCCCTTTTACGGGCGGGAAGAGGTGTCTTTGGCGGAACTGGAAGCGGAGCCATTAATCTTCCGGGAGAAAAACTCTGGCACGCAGCGCAATCTGGAGAATTTCCTGGCTAAAGAGGGCTTTGATATTAGAAAATGGGAGTCCGCAATGGTGCTGAGTACCTCTCAGGCGGTAGTATCCGCGGTGGAGGCGGGAGCGGGCATTGCCTTTGTTTCCAATCTGGCTATCAGGAAGAGTACCGCCCTCGGTATGGTGCGTCAGGTTAAGGTAAGCGGGCTTCGTATGAACCGGGACTTCTACTGCATTTATCGTAGCGGCAGCCTGGTGACCCGGTTGCTTGAGGAATTTGTTACTTTCGTCCAGATAAATCCCCGCTCAGAACGAAGGGGAAAGAGTAATTAGAGAATATGACTGACACCGTCCAGAGTATGAAGCTAAGTGTTGATGGCCACCAGGCACACTACCTGAAGGCTGGCAGTGGCCCTCCGGTAGTGCTGTTACACGGTGGGGCCAGTGATTCGTCGGACTGGATGGGCACAATGCGTGCCCTCTCATCTTATTACAGCTTTTATGCCCCCGATATCATCGGCTATGGTTTGAGCGACCACGTGAAGAGCACTTACCACCTGGAGGATTTTGTCCGGTTCACCGGTGGGTTTATTCAGGAGATGAGCCTGGATAAACCGGTTTTAATCGGGCATTCTCTGGGGGGCAGGATATGTCTGGAGATTGCTTTTAGATATCCGGAGATGGTGAGCAAGCTTGTCCTCATTGATACCATGGGGTTCAGCAAGGTAGCGCGACTGGGCAGCTGGTTTGGCACTCTGCTATGGGGAGTAAGAAAGGCGCTCGGCATACCGCAACCTTATCCGGCTATCCTGCCCGGGGAAGGTGAGGAGCCGCACTGGCCGTGCCTTGAGCAGCTGCCGGGTCTCCAGAAACCCACTCTCATCGTCTGGAAACGCTTTGACCTGTATTTCCCGGTGGCTTCAGCCGTCAGGGCAGGGGAGCTGATACCGAAGTCAAACCTGGTGGTTTTTCCCGGCTACGGCCACGCCCCACACCGGGAAAACAGGGGCGCTTTTAACAAGCTCCTGCTGAGCTTCCTGAACAGTGATGGAAAGATGAAGTAAGTCAGCTACGTGACGTTTTGCTGTCTGGGGAGGTCTAACTCCGGGTGATAGCCTATAGTCAGGGTGCCGGGGCCGGTGGCATATCCCATTACCGGGCTGAACTCGGAGATAATCATGCTCAGGCAGTTGAATTCTTCCTCTATCTGCTCGCTTAGTTCCTCGGCCACCCCGGGGGCGTCAGCGTGCATCACCATGAAGTGAAGGGCATCGCTGCCGGTTTCTTCCTTGACTATGTCCAGCATCCGTCTGATACCGCCTTTTCTGGTGCGGGAGACGCCCGCCGGGTTGAGTTCCCCGGAACCGTTCATCCGGCTCAGCGGCTTTACACCGAGCATCGAGCCGACTCTGGAAACGAGTTTCGGCGCGCGTCCGGCGCGGTAGATATAGCGAATTGTATCCAGCAGTATTAGCGTACCGGTCTTTTGTCGGGCCTGTTCCGCAAAGCCGGCAGCCTGCTCAAGGTTCATCCCTGCGGCGGAGGCTCTGGCCGCAGCCATGACCAACAGTCCCTGTCCACTGCCCGCGGTTCTGGAATCGACAATCCGCACGTTTGTCTCCGGTGATTCCTTGCTGAAGAGCTCGGCAGCCAGGCAGGCAGATTTGTAAAAGGCGCTAAGTGCCGAAGATATGGTAATAAAGAGTATTTCCTGGTACTCTGTCTTTAACTCACGGTAGACATCGAGCAGGTAGGCGGGAGACATTGCCGCTGTGGTAAATTTGTCCGGGTCTTTTTTAATTAGCTGGTATGCTTCC
>CAYOKF010000170.1:0-3919 GCA_964404475.1 uncultured Dehalococcoidaceae bacterium
AGATAATGGATAATGAAATTCCATCACCTGGTATGCCTCGGCTGTGGCAAGGTTATAGAATTTCATTATCCATTATCTCAACACATTAAAAAAAATGTCGCTGAAGCTAAGGACTTTGATATCGTCGAAGCGGAGGTGCGTATACTTGGTTACTGCGCTAACTGCCGCCAGAATCGGAAATAATTTTTTTGGAAAATTCATTGCAAATAAGAGGCATTACCGTTTAATGTCTGGAGAGCTTGACTAGGAGAAGGAGGGGAAGGCATATTCTATGTCTGATGGTAAAAATCTTTTAAGTCTGCACCACATGAAATCCGGGCAGAGTGGTAAGATAGTGCAAATACAGGGCGGGCCGGGAATGATTAATCGTCTGAGCACTCTGGGAATCAGGCCGGGCAAGCGGATAACTAAGATTAGTGCGATGCTTATGCGCGGGCCGGTAACCATTCAATCAGGCCGCACCCAGCTGGCTATCGGTTTCGGCATAGCTAATAAAATATTGGTTGATTCAGACTAGCTAAAGGCTCAAGTTGAAGATACTTTTAATGGGCAACCCAAATGTGGGAAAAAGTGTTGTCTTCTCCCGCATGACCGGAGTGCGTGTTATATCCTCTAACTATCCCGGTACTACGGTAAGCTATACGAAGGGCTTTTTAAAGATGGGGGAGGAGACGGCGGAGGTCGTTGATGTGCCCGGCACCTATACCCTGGAGCCTGATTCCGAAGCTGAGAAAATAGCTGTAAAGATGCTTGATGACGGTGACGTTGTCATCAATGTGGTCGACGCCACCAATTTGGAGAGGAACCTCAATTTAACCCTGCAACTGCTGGAAAAGGGAATCCCGATGGTGATAGCCCTGAATATGTGGGACGACGTCGGGCACCGGGGAATAAAGATCAACCTGAGCCGGCTTGAGGAGCTGCTGGGCATACCGCTTGTCCCCACGGTAGCCGTAACCGGGCAGGGAATAAAGGACCTGGTAGAAAGCCTCCCACGCGCCAGGTCGCTCCGGCTCCAGCCGCGCAGCCGTGATGAGCGGTGGGCAGTCATCGGCAATATTATTGACGAGGTCCAGCGCGTCACGCACCGGCACCACACCTGTCTGGAGCGCCTGGAGGATGCCAGCGTCAGGCCTTTCACTGGAGGTCTCATAGCCGCGGCGGCACTGGTGGGCACCTTTTTCGTTGTTCGTTTAATCGGCGAGAGCCTGATTAGCTACGTATTCGACCCTATATTTAATAATCTGTGGTCGCCGGTGATGCTGAAACTCAGCAGCCTTCTGGGCGGCTCCGGTTTTTTCCACGGCGCCCTGATAGGCAATATAGCCAGCGGCGAAATAAACTACGTAGAAGCGTTCGGACTCCTGACGACAGGGCTATACGTGCCTATCGCCATGGTTCTACCTTATATTGTCTCTTTTTATTTCGTGCTGGGGCTGCTTGAGGACATAGGCTACCTGCCGAGACTGGCCGTTTTAATGGATAATATCATGCACCGTCTGGGGCTGCATGGTTTCGCTATCATACCCTCCCTGCTCGGATTAGGCTGCAACGTACCGGCGGTTATGGCTACCCGTATCCTGGAAAGCAAGAGGGAACGTTTCATTGCGGCGACGTTAATATCTATTGCCGTGCCCTGCGCCGCCCTTCAGGCGATGATTTTTGGCCTGGTCGGGGCGCGCGGGATTCAATATGTAGTCATTGTCTACGCGACACTTTTTATCGTCTGGATTGTTCTGGGGCTCATTCTTAACCGCCTTGTTAAGGGTTTCAGCCCAGAGCTGCTAATCGAAATACCGCCATATCGCCTGCCGCCCTGGCGGACTATATTGCATAAGCTGTGGATGAGAACCATCGGCTTCCTCAAGGAGGCTATTCCCATCATCTTGGGAGCGGTGCTGGTAATAAACATACTTTATTCTCTGGGCATATTCGATGCCATCGCCAACTTCACGGCGCCGGTGGTGAGCGGCCTACTGGGATTACCCAAGGAGTCGGTGACAGCGCTGGTTATTGGCTTTCTGCGTAAGGATGTAGCCCTGGGCATGCTGGCTCCACTGGCGTTAACTGATGGGCAACTGGTGGTTGGCAGCGTGGTTTTAGCCATGTTCTTCCCCTGTATTGCCACCTTCGTGGTGCTGCTCAGGGAGCTGGGTGTCGGCGGTATGCTCAAGTCGATGGGCATAATGATAGTCGCTACCCTGGTGGTAGGCGGGCTGCTTAACCTGATATTATGAGGCTGTTTGTCTTTACCTTTACACTCGGATATAATTTGAGCAGTATTGATGCAGGGGTAAAGAAATGCACTGGTTCTATTATGTCGGCAGAGTGCTGACCAGGATTTCACTTTCTATATTCACCAACTGGGAGGTGCGAGGCAGGGAGAACATCCCCCCGGAGGGGTCGCTGCTGATTGCCGCCAATCATCTTCACCTGGCAGACCCGCCTTTGCTGGGTGTTAGTATCAAGCGGAAGATTATGTTTATAGCGAAAGAGGAGCTGTTTCGCTCCAGATTTTCAGGCTACTTCATACGTAACTTCGGCGCCGTTCCAGTACGAAGGGAAGGGACAGGCAGAACAACGTTACGCATGGCTGAGCAGTTACTGGCACAGGGCTGGGCTCTGGCTATGTTTCCTGAAGGAAAGAGGAGCAAGAATGCTCAATTGCAATCTGCTTTCCACGGTTCGGCACTGATTGCCCTGCGCAGCGGTGCCCCTATTCTGCCAGTCGGAATTACCGGCACGGAGAAAATAAAGGGCAGAGGCTGGCTGTTTCACCGCCCCAAAATCACGGTTAATATCGGCAGCCCTTTCTCTCCGCCAAAGATTGATGGCAGGTTGACCAAAGAGGAGATTGCCCGGTTCACGGACTGTATAATGGAGCATATCGCCGAGCTTCTACCAGATGATTACAGGGGTAATTACAATGATAAAGGAATAAAGGAAGTTAGAGAATTTTGAGGGTTGAAAAAGCGGATAAAACGGGGTTCTGCTTTGGTGTCAAACGGGCTATCGACATACTGGAAAAGGTCGCCCGTGAGCGGGGTGGCGTGGAGACACTGGGGGCGGTGGTGCATAACAAGCAGGTACTGAACAGGCTGACCCGGCTTGGTGTCAGGGTTGCCCAGAATTTGGACGATATTAAAGGCGATACGGTGTTGACCAGCTCTCACGGGGTAAGCCCTGAAGTAGAGGAGGAAATCCGTGCCCGGAATATTGAGGTCATCAGCACGACCTGCCCCTTCGTTCGACGAGTGCATATCGCCGCCCGCAAACTGGCTGAGTCAGGCTTTTTCGTGGTTGTCTACGGCGAGGCTGACCATTCCGAGGTCAAGGGTATCCTTGGCTGGACCGGGGGTAAAGGTATAGCGGCTCTTGACGAGAGATTTATCGCCACCCTTCCCCATTTACCCCGTCGCCTGGGTATATTGTCCCAAACAACAAAGATACCGGCTAGTTTTAACCGTTTTGTTAAGAAGCTTTTTGATTCCGCCTTTACCAGAGATTCCGAGATGCGGATTATCGACACCATCTGTCATGACATCAGAGAACGGCAAGCAGCAGCCCGCAACCTGGCTGAGAGTGTGGACCTGATGCTGGTTGTCGGCGATCATTCCAGTGCTAATACCAACCGTCTTGTCGAGCTATGCTCTGAAGTTACCCGTGCTTATCTGGTGGAAAAAGTAGAGGATATTCATAGCTCGTGGCTTGATAATATAGCGCGTGTCGGCGTAACCGCCGGGGCTTCCACCGACGAGCAGGATGTAAACGATGTGTTAAAAAGGCTGAAAGGGGAGCCTATATCGTGAGGCAGGTTACGGTACGGACGATTCCCGGTATGGGATGAATCTTGTCGGTGACCATTATGCCGATGTCATTCAATGTCTCCCCCTCCAGGACAACAATAAGGTCATAGGGG
>CAYOKF010000171.1:0-3843 GCA_964404475.1 uncultured Dehalococcoidaceae bacterium
CGCCGTAAACGGCAAAACAACTCAGAAACACAGCCAGAAGATAAGTGAGGAGGAGAACCATGTCGAAGTCGCCAAAAAAGGAGATGTTAAACACCTCTCATCGTGAGGAGTTGCTCCACCGCGTCGAGCGTATCACGGAAATGCCGCTCCTTATCCTTTCATTCGTTATGATTCCACTCCTGATAGGACCACTGGTCTGGGAGCTTTCTCCTCAGGAAGAATCTACCTTTATCATGCTGGACTATTTTATATGGGCGGTCTTTGCCATAGACCTTATCATCAAGTTGGTTGTTTCACCGCGCCGATTCGGCTACCTACGCCGTCACTGGCTGGAGGTCTTGGTGGTCGTTGTACCCTTCTTCCGACCACTGCGCATCCTGCGCATATTTATTTTTGGATCTCGTGCCTGGGTGGGAGCACGACGGTTAGTCAACGTGGACTTTATAATAGTTTACGGTATTGGGCTGGTTATCATCGCTGCGACTGTGGTTGCCTCGGTAGAGGGAGGCGAGGGTGCTTCGATTAATTCCTTCGCCGATGCCCTGTGGTGGGCGGTAGTTACCATTACCACTGTGGGCTACGGCGATATGGTACCGGTTACTATGGTGGGCAGAGCGGTTGCTTTCATTCTAATGCTAGGTGGTATTGCCTTCTTCAGCGGAGTGACCGCCAACGTTGCTTCATTTCTGGTAAAGAGCCATGATACTGAGAAGAAAGCGGTGTCGCAGCTGGTAAAAGAGGTGGAAGGACTACGTCAGGAGCTGGCGAAGATGCGCGCTGACTTCGGCAATTAGGATCTGGCCAAGAAAGATGGCACATTTAAAAATGAAGAAGGAAAGGATATAATTCACTATATTAATATCTTAGGAGCATATTATTGGCGTTGATAGAAGGTAATGAGCGCATTGTCATTGAGGGGGTAAGTCCGGAGATTGACGGCGGGCGCTTCCCGGCAAAAGCAGTCGTCGGCGAAAGGATTATCATTGAGGCGGATATCTTGGCCGACGGACATGATTTGCTCTCGGCATATCTTCTATATCGTCGGGAAAACGAGGCTACCTGGACGGAAACACTGATGCAACTTTTAGCAAATGACCGCTGGCGGGGTTCATTTACGGCCAGCGAAGCGGGGCGCTATCTATATACCATCATGGCTTGGGTTGACAGCTTTAAGACATGGCGTCAGGATTTAAAGAAGCGTATTGAGGCAAAACACAAAGACCTGTCGATGCATCTCCTCATCGGTGCGGGGATAATCATGGAAGTAGCCAGGCGTGCTCCAGGAGCTGAGGGCAAGCAACTGTTAAACTGGGCGGAGACACTGGAATCTGGTACAGCCAGCCAGAAAGACAAATTGAAATTGACCATGAGCGACGAATTGGGCAAGTTTATGGAGAAATATGCTGACCGTGGCTTTGCTGTGACCTACTTAAAAGAACTGGTAATCTTGGTAGAGCGTCGTAAGGCAGGGTTCAGCACTTGGTACGAGATGTTCCCGCGCTCCTGCGCCGGTAAACCGGGGCAACACGGCACATTCAAGGACTGCGAGGTGCGCCTGCCCTATATCGCCGGGATGGGTTTTGATGTCCTCTATTTTCCGCCAATCCACCCCATCGGCCATACCAGCCGTAAGGGCAAGAACAACACCGTCATCGCCAAGGCCAACGACCCCGGAACCCCCTGGGCCATCGGTGCTGAAGAAGGAGGGCACAAGAGCATCCACCCTCAGCTCGGCACTCTGGAAGATTTTAAAAATCTGGCTGCTGCGGCAAAGGAACACGGTGTTGAGATTGCCATGGATATCGCCTTTCAGTGCTCATCGAATCACCCCTACGTAAAGGAGCACCCGGAGTGGTTCCGCTGGCGTCCCGATGGCACCGTGCAATATGCGGAAAACCCGCCGAAGAAGTACCAGGATATTTACCCGCTCAACTTCGAGACGGAGAACTGGCGGGAACTCTGGGATGAGCTCAAGAACGTGGTGACTTTCTGGGCAGAGCAGGGCATCCGCATCTTTCGTGTGGATAACCCGCATACCAAGCCCTTCCACTTCTGGGAATGGCTCATCGCTGAAGTCAAGAAGGAATACCCGGAGGCTATCTTCCTCGCCGAGGCGTTCACCCGCCCTAAAATTATGTACCGCCTCGCCAAGCTGGGGTTCACACAGTCGTACACTTACTTTACCTGGCGCAATACCAAGCAAGAGCTTACCGAGTACCTCAACGAGCTTACGAAAGAGGGGGTAAAAGACTTCTTTCGCCCCAACTTCTGGCCGAATACGCCGGATATTCTCCACGAGTATTTGCAGACCGGCGGCAGGCCGGCTTTCATGGCACGCCTGGTGCTGGCGGCGACCTTAAGCACCAGCTATGGCATTTACGGCCCCGCCTTCGAGCTTATGGAAAATGTGCCGAGAGAGAAGGGCAGCGAAGAATATCTGAACTCGGAAAAATATGAAATCAAGCACTGGGAGGTCGGTAGGAAGAACAGCCTTAAAGACTTTATCAGCCGTGTGAACAGCATACGCCATGGAAATTCGGCGCTACAGAGCAACCGGAACTTGTGGTTCAACGCCGCCGACAATGACAATCTGATATGCTATAGCAAACATACCGAAGACCTGTCCAGTATCATACTGGTCGTCGTAAACCTTGACCCATACCAGAAGCAAACCGGCTGGGTGAATGTTCCCATTCAAGCCTGGGGGCTTGACCCCCAAAAGCCCTGCTTGGTGAATGATTTGCTCGGCGGTGCTGAATACACTTGGCATGAAGAGTGGAACCGGGTAGAGTTAGACCCTGATACCTGTCCAGCCTGCATTTTTCGTGTTAACCAGGGTCCTCGAAAAAGCAAAACGTCGAAAAACACGAATAATCAAAAAGAAGGTAATAAACGTACATGAAGAATCCAGTCATTCTAATTGTGAATGCCAACCGAAGCGAACTGGAAACGCTCGCCAAAGAACTGGAGGAGGAAGGTTATGTAACCGCTAACGCTTCCAGCCCGGAGGAGATTGACAGCGCTATTACAGGAAAGAATAATATTAAGCTTGCCCTGCTTGACCTTACCGGGTTTGATGAAAGCATCTGGGAACGCTGTGACTGCATGCACGAAGCCAATATACCCGTCATCTTGATTACTTCCCAGCGTAGCCCCGGTATACAGCGGGACAGCATGAAGCATGGTGCTAGCGGGCTTCTGATTAAACCGCTGAGCAATAAAGAACTGATTGAGCATATCCACACGGCACTCGGTGATTAAAATGGTAAAGCGGAAAACAGGAGATTCGGCTTTCGAAGACAATCCTCTGTGGTATAAGGATGCCATAATTTATGAACTTCACGTCCGTGCCTTTGCCGACAGTGATGCTGATGGAGTGGGCGATTTCCTGGGGCTGATAGACAAGCTTGATTACCTTGAAGACCTCGGCGTTACCGCGGTCTGGTTGCTTCCCTTCTACCCCTCTCCCCTCCGCGATGACGGATACGATATTTCCGATTACTACAACATCCAGCCTGTCTACGGCACGATGTCCAACTTCAGGGCTTTCGTTGATGAGGCTCACCGCCACGGCATCCGCATCATAACTGAGCTGGTGGTCAACCACACTTCCGACCAGCACCCGTGGTTCCAGCGGGCACGCAAGTCCCCGCCGGGAAACCGCTACCGCGATTTCTATGTTTGGAGCGACACCGCGGAGAAATACAAGGATGCCCGTATTATCTTCAAGGACTACGAAACCTCCAACTGGGCCTGGGACCCGGTGGTGAAACAGTATTACTGGCACCGTTTTTACCATCACCAGCCGGACCTCAACTATGAAAATCCGGCGACCAGAAAGGC
>CAYOKF010000172.1:0-3827 GCA_964404475.1 uncultured Dehalococcoidaceae bacterium
TTGGCAAGTCCAGAATCCAGGTAGAGGCTGAGATGGTTGCGCAGGGAGTGGAGCAGGTGGATATGGCCGTTGTGAGGAACTATGCCAGAGACATGCGCAGCCTGCTGGAAGACTCCGAGTTTACCGAGAGGAAGGCTTTTCTCAGGTCATTCGTTAAGAAGATAATAATTGACAAGGAAGAAGGGACAATTCAGTACAAGCTCCCGCTACCGCCTGAAGGGAAATCTGAAGATCGGGTACCGGTTCTACCTATTGATACCTTTGGTGGGGAAGGGGGGACTCGAACCCCCACGTCTTTCGACACGTGATCCTAAGTCACGCCCGTCTGCCAGTTCCGGCACTCCCCCTCAAAAATCAATTCCTGATTTACGCCGTATTTTACCACAAGTGTACTAACAAGGCTAGGCAATTGCCTCCCGCCGGAAAGTCTTTACCCTTTGTTTACATGCCAGACTGTGTTTTTTATGCCTTATTCCCCCGCCAACCTGTACATTACTGCCAGAAGAACCAGGAAGGTTATTCCTAAATATCCTTCACCATCTTAGTCAGGATAATAAAATGGCAGCAGTAATACAGGAAATCCGTACCAGACAATTCAATTACCTTTGGGAGAGTACCCGCAAGCACAAAGAGGAAACATTATTAAAAGCCTGTTACGTCCTGCTGCAAGCAGTTGACCTCCTGCTCACTATTGTGGGTATGTCTTTTGGCTTCTCGGAACTGAACGTGGTAATGAGAAATCTGCTTAACAACCCCTGGCAGCTCATCATTATCAAGCTGGTCGTTCCCATATTCATTGCCTGGTTTGTCCCCGGCCGTCTCCTGATACCGGCCATTGTACTCCTGTCCCTGGTAGTTTGCTGGGACTTGAAGGAGCTGTTACTCTTACTCCTCTAACCTTACACGAATTCCACCGATTTGGGTAAAATCCACCAACCGAAATTAGTATGAACTTGGATGTTCAGTCTTTTCTTAGTTCCTATAATTTACACGGGGAATTTGAAAACAGATGAACAACCAGTTAACTATCAGCCGTGAAACATCGCCCGGTTTTAAAGCCAGGAAGCTGCGTATCGCCCGGATGCTGACACGGCAGGAGCTGGCGCAAATCGCCAGTGTATCTCAGGACGACGTTGACCTGCTTGAGAATAACCTGCCACTGCGGCTAGAAGCCAAGCTCAGTCTTCTCAAGGCACTGTGGGCGAGAAAAGGCCAAAGGTAACAACAGGACAACCATGAATAATTATAGTGAAGAAGAACTGGCTAAACTTAGAGCCAGCGGCGCCGAGGTGCAGAGAATACGAAGCAGTGCTTTACATGAACTCGATATGGCCAGGCAACTCAGGGCAGAGGCAGAAAAGTACCGCCGGGAAACTGAAACCAAAGCGCGCAGCCAGGCGCAGATGCTGATCCTCCAGGCCCGGCTGGCTGTCCGGCAAGAAGTTGCCGAGCTGCGGCGTAAAACCGGTGAAGAAATACAAAAAGTACTGGTAGACATTCGCATTATGCGAATTACAGCCCAGAAAGAACTGGAAACATTACAAAAAATTAATACCGCTTCCAAAATTCAGGCTTTATCTTCAACCACCAGGACGAAACCCATTAAGGCGCCAAGAGAAAAGGAAGCAATCAGCGCCTAGATAACAGACATTATCATTTATCTATTCTCTTCCGAAACGAACCCGCCTGTTCATCCCCTGGTCTATGCCTTCATCACTGACTTTCCGTTAGTTGCCTTTATAATGTAAAATATCAGAAATGGGAAGAAGGCTGGACAGGAGGCAAAGATGAAAATATGGCAGGGTATTTTATTGGCAGTATTATTGGCTGCGCTGCCGCTTCTCTCGGCATGTGATTTATTCGGCCCCAGTGAAGCCGAGAGGGCTTACCAGGAGCAATATCGCCAGGCGCTGGAAGAGTACCAGAAACAGATGGAAGAGTACCAGAAACAGCAAGAGGCTTACCAGAAGGCATTAGCCGAAGGTCTGGAAGAGTACATGGAATCGTATCAGGAATACCAACAGAACATTCAGCAACAGCAGATCCAGGAACTGCAAAAACAACAGGAACAGGAACAACCGGAAGACTAGTCAGCGGGTCAGCGTGTATTAACTAAACACCGGGCCGCGACACTTAACCAGCCTTCCTTCTTGCCGTGAGCGCGCCTATTTTTTAAATTCAAGATAATTGTTGAAACGGCCAGCCATGAGTATCAAGCAAAATGTTAACCGGATATTGTATGAGTTACCGGACGGAGTAAAACTGGTAGCTGCCGCCAAAACGAGAGAGCCACGGGAAATACTGGAGGCAGTTGCCGCCGGCGTGAACGCCATTGGCGAGAATTACGTCCAGGAAGCGGAGAGAGCCCGCGAATTAGTCGGCAATAAAGTAGAATGGCACTTTATCGGACATTTACAGAAAAATAAGGTCAAAAAGGCGGTAGCCATATTTGATATGATAGAAACCGTCGATTCTGTTACCATCGCCGGGGAGATTGATAAGAGATGCGCCCAGGTTGGCAAAATTATGCCGGTACTAATTGAGGTAAACAGCGGACGCGAGAAGCAAAAAGCAGGCGTCTTCCCGGAAAACGCAGAACAGCTGGTCAGGGAAATCTCAGCTTTTACCAGCATTAAAGTGACGGGATTGATGACGATGGGGCCACAATCCGGTAATCCGGAAGATGCCAGGCCATTTTTCATGGAGACAAAAAGGATTTTTGACAAAATCAAAGACCTCAATCTGCCTCTCATCGAGATGAAATATCTCTCAATGGGCATGACCAACTCCTATAAGGTCGCTCTGGAGGAGGGTGCCAATATCGTTAGGATAGGCAATAAGATATTCGGAGAGAGAAAATATAATTGATATACCCCAACCAGATTCAACCCAGATAATTAGACATCTTGCAAAACAGGCGACTATGGTCTAAAATCCAGGCTATACCAGTTGAGCCAGAGACAACCAACAATCGAACAGGGAAGACCGGGCAATGTATGAAAAGATACTGGTTCCATTAGATTGCTCCCAGCTGGCAGAGATAGCGCTGTCCAGCGCGGAGGAACTTGCCGGACGACTGGGCGCTGAGATTATCCTCCTTTCCGTCAGCGATTCGCCGGAGGCTCAGGACTATCATAAGCACCAGATTTACACCGAGGGAAAGGTGGGGGAAACAATCAAGCAGGTGGAAAAGTATGTCGAGAACCCGGCAGACAAAAATATCAGCGTCAAAGCAGTGACTCTGGTGGGGCATCCTGCCGAAGAGATAATACGCTACGCTGCCAGGGAGAACGTTGGCTTAATTGTCATGACTACACACGGGAGCTCCGGCATTAAACGCTGGACACTGGGAAGAATGGCCGATAAGGTATTAAGGGCTACCGAGAGACCTCTAGCACTTATCCGCGCCAGGACATCCTCCACAGGGTCTGCAAAAAAAGGAGTAATGCGTAAGGCTCTTGTTGCACTGGACGGCTCGGAAGAAAGCGAGGCGGTCATTCCTTACATTGAGAACCTCGCCATAAAGCTTCAAACCGAGGTCACTCTCCTGCAAGTGGTGGCACGAGCTTACCGCGTTTATGCTGATGCTGAAGCTTACCTGGAAAATATAAAGAATCAGTTCCAGAGCAAAGGCATTAACACTATCTCTACAGTGAGAATGGGAGCCGCCGCTGAAGAGATTATCAAGGTCGCTGACGAAATCAAAACTGACATAGTGGCTATGTCTACCCACGGTAGGTCCGGCATTGGCCGCTGGTCAATCGGCAGTGTTGCTGATAAAGTCCTGAGGGGAGGTAACACCCCGGTTTTACTGGTAAGAACCCCGG
>CAYOKF010000173.1:0-3824 GCA_964404475.1 uncultured Dehalococcoidaceae bacterium
CTAGAGAAGCTGCCCGTTACCCGAAAAACCGACCTTATTGAGTTACAGAAAGCGAAGCCACCCTACGGGGGCTTTCTGGCTATCCCCGCGGGGGATGTCGAGCGTGTCTTTCTCTCTCCCGGCCCCGTCTATGAGCCGATACAGCATTCAGGTATCCAGTGGTTTGCCAAGTCCTTTTGGGCGGCCGGCTTCAGGAAAGGGGATGTGGTGGTTAATACCTTCACCTACCACCTGTCTCCCGCCGGAATCCTGTTTCATGAAGCCATCCGGGATTGTGGCGCCACGGCAGTACCAATGGGCGTTGGCAATACCGATGTTCAGGTCCAGACCATGCATGATTTGAGGGTTACCGGATTCGTGGGAACGCCTTCTTTCCTGATGACAGTTATCAGGCGGGCTGAGGAAATGGGGTATGACTTCTGCCGTGATTTTGCCCTTAGGAATGCCTGGTTTACCGGTGAAATGCTGCCGGCTTCTCTGCGCCAGACCTTTGAAGAGGACTACCACCTGGCGACGGCGCAGGCTTATGCCGTCACCGAGCCGGGGGGCGCCATTGCTTACGAGTGTTACCGGAAATCAGGTATGCACATCATGGATGAGTACCTGGTGGAAATAGTTGACCCGGAAACGGGTAAACAGCTGGGCGCCGGTGAAATTGGAGAAATTGTGGTTACACCACTGCATAATAAGACCTGGGGGCTTATCCGCTTTGGCACGGGTGATATGTCCTCTTTTATTACCGAACCCTGCCCCTGTGGCCGTACCGCCAGCCGCCTGACCGGAATCGTCGGCAGAACCGGCGATGCGGTTAAGGTGAGGGGAATGTTTGTCGTCGCCAGGCAGGCTGAAGCGGCCATACTTGAACTGGCTGCGGTTTCCGGCTTCCAGATAGTGGTGGGGCGTAAGGGACACCGTGATGAAATGACCCTCAGGATTGAGCTGGGTGACGAGGCAGTGGACAAAGCAAAGTTAGCTGAGGATTTGGACAAGAGTTTTCAGGAAGCGTGCCGTCTTAAACCGGATGAGATTGAGTTTGTCAGGAAGGGGACTATCTCCGGGGAGCAGCCCCGGATAGTCGATGAAAGAAGCTGGCAGTGAGATAGCGGTTATCTTTCCTCACCGAGATAAGCGGCGATAACCTCGGGGTTGGTTTTGATTTCTTCCGGCGTTCCTTCAGCAATTTTCCGTCCGAAATCTAAAACCACAATGCGGTCAGCGATGTCCATTACCACGCCCATATCATGCTCAACAAGGACAATGCAGTTAACGCCGTCGCGCAGTACGGGTGCTTCCGGATAGGTGTTACCCTGCCCTTCAAAGATGTCAATGATGAACCGGGCGATGTCCTCCTTTTCTTCCAGGTTCATTCCCGCCATTGGCTCATCAAGGAGCAAGACTTTTGGTTCCAGGGCCAGGGCTCTGCCCAGCTCGACCCGCTTACGCATACCGTAGGGGAGGACACCCACCACGGTCTTCCTGATCGGCTCTATTTCCAGGAAGTCGATGATGTCTTCCACAATCTTACGGTGTTCAATCTCTTCCTTATGGGCCCAGCCAAAGTAGAGGGCGCTGCTGAGCACGTTTTGTTTCATCAGGACATGCCTGGCAGCCATGATGTTATCCAGGGTACTCAGACCGGTGTATAACTCAATATTCTGAAAAGTTCTTGCCAGGCCGAGTTTAGCAGCCCGGTCAGGGCGGATGCGGGTTATCCTGCGGTCTTTGTAAAATATTTCGCCCTTTTGCGGTTTGTAGAAGCCGTTTATGCAGTTGAGCAGGCAGGTTTTACCGGCGCCATTGGGCCCGATGATGGCCAGAATCTCGTTCTCCCGGATATCCACGCTGATATCGGTCAGGGCACTCACACCGCCAAAGGAAAGTGAGATATTTTCAATCTTAATCTTTAACTTGTTTTCGCTCTTTACCTCAGTCAGGATACCTTCTCCTCGTTGAACAGCTTGTTCTTATATTGAGTAATCCGTGTACACTCCAGTCCTTCACATTCCAGCTTTCGCTCCAGGGATTTACTTTTTTTATTCATCAGCTTGGTTATCTCCGGACTGGACTGGTTATACTTCTGATGGCCGGTGCAAATTACTGACCCATCACGGTAAACCATGATGGTTACGTCATCATCCACGGCGTCACAATAAATTGTAGTTGCAGTTACCTGCCAGTTGACCATGATGTTAACCTGCTGTATTTTTATGCAGTTATCATCTTATCACCTATCCTGCTATTAATTCAATACTTGGGGCAGGGGCAGTTTTCAATGGGTTGGGTCTCGTTCTGGTTGTTTTAGTACCTTAACCTCACCCCCTTAATCCCCCTCTCCGGCCAATAGGAAATCCGGCCTGCTATCAGGAACCCAAAATCTTACAATGAGAATGAGAAGGTTTACAAGACTAACTAATGCCTTTTCTAAGAAGCTACATTTACGCTCTGGCTCTATATTTCATGTATTATAACTTTGCCAGACTACACAAGAGCCTTGCTAACCCATATCCTAGAACACCAGCTATGGCAGCAGGGATAAGTAATCATATCTGGACTATTGAAGAAATTGTAAAAATTAATGTAATTGTTCTTATATCAATTGTGCCTTGATGTTGCGCTCAATAACAGGGCTAGCTAGTACACCTTCTCTTAAAAGTTTTACTAAATCTAATGGCATTTCTGTAGTACAACACTCAAGACGATGTGATGAGAGCCTTTGAATTAAATCCTCAATAGTATAGATAAAGACACTATTATTACAATCGAAAATGGTTACATCCGAAAAAAGCGAGTATTGCTCAGGGGTTACCTCTACAAGGGTCTTCGGCGAGCGACCCCTATTACGTCTTTTCACTGTGTCGACTCTTGACGAACCGCATACTAAAAGGATAACTTGTTCAGTAAATGGATTTCGGTTTATTACTACATGATAATGAGAATCAGTGCTAGTAAGTCTTTCGCTAGGAAAATAATAGACAGAACCTGGTCTTATAGCTCCCTTGATGATGATTTCAGGGGGAATATCCATGAGAAGTTATTCATCCCCACAATGACTCAATGTGAGACCTCTCACTAATTTGTTCTTTTCTCACCCGTTTGTCTTCTGCATTGAGTTCAAAACAGACTTCTACTTCACTAGCTGGGTCTTTTAGAAAGTCAAAAATATCCATCTGCCGACAGGAACCTGGAGAACTTAAATATCTTTCACAGTGTTTCCATTCTGGATAACGATGTGTAATTTCAGCTAATATAAATTGGTCATATTGTCCAAACTTTTCCCATGCAAAGTTAAGAGCTTCTAAATCAGATTCTGAGAATACTGATTCATCAATTGCACCAACAGATTTCAATACTAAATTATCCGAAGGTTCAACATAGTTACTTGAGTATTCTCTTATATTTTCTTCAAGGTAGTCATTAGCTTCAGCAATGTCCTTCACCGCTGAGGGAACTGGCCCGTATCTCATTGCTAAATACTCATCATTAGTGATTAACCTTCCATATTTACGAAGATGGAATTTGTCTGCAAAATAGATGAGTTTCAGTGCTTTCATTTTGTTTATTCCGCCACCTTCTTGAATGGCAAAAAAGTTCAAAGCCTGAGTCCCTTTTCTAAGGTCAAATTGAAACTGTACTCGTAGCGGTCTATCCCTCATTTATATCTCCACTCCTAGCAATCCTAAAAACAAAAGTGGTCGAGTCACTTCAACTCAGACCACTTAACTTTATAAATTGAGCACATAGGGAAAACTCCTAGTCTCATATATTATTATAATACAGTTGTCAAGCACCTATTGTCAAAAAGGTTCACCCTTATTGTTAATCAG
>CAYOKF010000174.1:0-3824 GCA_964404475.1 uncultured Dehalococcoidaceae bacterium
AAGGATTGTGTCTACAAAATCACCTATGTAAATCCGGCGGATATTAAATATATCATGCAGGGTGGCTATGTGCCTTATATTCAAGACGGGGATTGGGATTTAAGTAAAAGAGAATTCACATTAAACGAAACTGTAAGAGAGCTTTTTGAGGATAATATTCCCGTGACAGAAACCAGGCAATATAAGATGATGAAAGAAGGTGTCGAGAACAAGGACTGGCGTGTTTGCTACTGGTGCCGGACGCAGGAGGATATTGATACCTATTTTAAAATACTTGTTGATGCCTATTGGGACATTAAGGATAATGGCTATCGCACGCAGAGTGAACTGGAAGAGAAAGGCGTAAAAGTGAAACCGGGGCGCTATCCGGGTGAAATATTGCTATCGATTGACCGGGACGGTAATTACCTGCTGGAAAGTGGGGGGTCTCATAGATTATCAATCGTGAAGCTGCTGGGGATTGAGATGATCCCGGCCGTAATCAACAGAAAGCATTACCAGTATGTAAAATCACAGTGCGATTGGCTTAACGCCTCGCCGTAGTTTCTCTAACCAGAGACGCCGTGCTATGATTGTGATAGTGGAAATTACTCTTTAAGGAGATTAGATTGCCGGAATTAGAACAGAAGCTAAAGAAAAAAACGGCTGTTATCGGCGTCGTTGGCCTCGGCTACGTCGGGCTACCTTCGGCGGTTGCCTTTGCCCGGGCCGGCTTTAATGTCCTCGGTTTTGATATTCAGCCGGAGAAGGTGGCCCTGGTCAATAAAGGGCAGTCCACGATAGAAGACATTGATAGCGGCTTGATTCGGGACATGGTCGCGAAAGAACTCCTGCGGGCAACTACTGACCAGAGCCGGTTGAAGGAAACGGACGTTATCTGTATCTGTGTGCCCACTCCCCTGACCGCTGGCAGGGAGCCGGATATGTCCTATATACTTCGTGCCTCGGAAGAGGTAGCCAGACATATACAGCCGGGGCAATTGGTGGTCCTAGAAAGCACTACCTACCCCGGGACGACGCGGGGAACAGTCCTCACTATTCTGGAGCGCTCCGGGCTCAAGGCAGGCGCTGATTTCTATCTGGCTTATTCCCCGGAGAGGATTGACCCCGGGAATAAAACGTACAGCATTAAAAATACCCCCAAGCTTGTGGGGGGTATCGACTCGCCATCCACCGGTCTGGCCGGGATGCTCTATCGCCAGATAGCTGATGAAGTGCTTCTCCTCTCCTGCCCCGAGGCTGCCGAGATGGCCAAGATATTTGAGAATATCTTCCGCAATGTAAATATTGCGCTGGTTAATGAGCTGGCACAGCTCTGCGAGAAGATGGAGATAAACGTATGGGAGGTTATCCGGGCGGCGGCCACCAAACCCTTCGGCTACATGCCTTTCTATCCCGGGCCGGGAATAGGCGGGCACTGCATACCCCTTGACCCCCATTACCTGGCCAGTAGGGCCAGGGAGTATGGTTTTCAGACCAGGTTCATTGAACTGGCCGCTGAAATTAACGAACAGATGCCCTATCACGTCATTTCACAGATTATGGAGGCGCTGAACAATCGGGGTGGGAGTCTGAAAGGCGCCGAGGTGCTGGTGCTGGGGGCGGCTTATAAAAAAGATGTCGGCGATATCAGGGAATCTCCCACGCTGAAACTGATAGAGCTCCTCAATGAAGAAGGTGCCAGGGTAAGCTACCATGACCCATACCTGCCACGGCTTGAGCTGCCCAATGGTACCCTCACCTCGGTGGAGCTTACCGAAGGCTGCCTGTCTTCGGCGGACTGCGTCGTCATCGCCACTGCGCATAGCAGCTATGACGTGGGGCAGATAGCCAGGCAGGCTAAGCTCATCTATGATACCAGGGGGGTTACCCTGGGACTTAAGAGTGACAATATAATCAGGCTGGGGGAAGGCATCAGCGGGAGTCAGGAAAGCTAAGCCCCTGAAAAACGCCAAAGCACCCTGACCAGCGATTCTGCCAGTCTCCGGCCCTGCCGGCAGGGGCCTCTCAGCGGTGATACCCTGCTCAATCTGGTTTTATCAAGGTTCCACGTGGCATCGCGCACATCAAAGATGCGGTTATACCCTCCGATAAGCGCACGGTTTTGCCTGGCTTCGTCTCCCTGCCACACCCCGGCCAGCCCCTGCGGATGGTGGGCATAATCATGGTTCTGATGGACGGCAGTGATTGCCTTGGTGGCATCAATTACCGGTATCTTCATGGCGCGCGTCCGGTAGATTGTCCAGTTGTCCCAGCCCGGCCGTCCCACGGCGAAGGGCGGAATATTCTGATATTGACCGCGAGGAAAGACAAAGTAGTCGATGCCTGTCGGTGGGTGAAGCCTGCCTTCCTGGAGCAGCCGTGAGCGGAGCTCTTTCTCCCAGTCCGGATGGCTGAAGTCCAGAGGGGATTCTACTTTGATATCCCACCGCCGCCCGATGAGTAGAAATTTCCGCCACGGAATTCGCTGAACCGCCGGCAGGAAATCACTCATCAGGATAATATCGGCGTTGACATAGCCAACCAGCGGATGGCGGGCGGTGTCCTGGGCAATCTTGAACATGGAACTGATTAAAGGCGTGCCGGCATCATTACACTCCACCTGGGGGATATGGCGTGCTTTGAAACCGGCGGCAGCCTCAGCGGTGCCCTCATCATTGCCGAAGAGGATAATCTCACCTTCCGGGTGAAGCAGGCTCCAGCTCTGGATGGCATTGGTCTGGATAGTCTTATTGTTCGCCCGGAATGGCTTGGGGCTGGTAAATATGGTCAGCATAGAAGTAGTCTGTTGCCTCCTCGGAGATTACCTTCTATTTTAGAAATTCCCGCCAGCGTTCTCTCCATGACTCTTCATCTTCGGTCTTGATAGAGATAGAGTCAATACAGCCGATTCCGCCGGGGTCTTTTATTTTTTTAAGGTAGGGGGAACTGTACCATCCTCCCTCTCGGGCATGTTCATTCAACACTTTAATTCCCTCGGCGTTCATAAAATACTCAAAAATGTGGTAAGAAGGGATTCGCATTAATGAAGCCGATATAGATGCTATGGAGAAGAAGGAATATACCGCCTTAATACGTTCCAGGTTATCAATCAAGAGCATTTCGGCGGTTTGCGGTTCATCGTATACGGTAAACTCAGAGGGGTCAACGCCGCTCATTAATCTGCCACCGTCGGCGGGGTGGGGCTTATAAAGTAAAGTGCAACCCTCATAAAACGACTTTATCCTTTCAAAGAATAGCCGCAGCTTCTTATCATATTCCTCTTTATCATCAATATATTGCGAAAAGGCTTGCAGGATATTGGCACCGCCAAAGATGACGACGGTATCCCGCTCGGTGTCCGGTTTTCTGTCCAGCAAAAGAAAGGGTTCAGGTAATGTCAGACCTGCTTCACGGCTCCCTTCGGGTTCAGCCGGGGCATACGGGCTCTCGAATATTACTTCGCCAATGGGATTGTCATCTGCATAAATAAAACTGGTAACCGCCGGCAGCCTTACGGCTAATACCTTGAATAGTTTTAAGACTGAACAATAAATAGCCGTGATTATCGAATACAGCCTGTCCTCTGGTTCATGGCTGAAGTTGGCCTGCGGCGTTCTGGCGAGCCGGTATATCCTGTCGGTACTGCCGGAAGCATAAAAGTGGCTGAGAAGAATATTGACAGGCAGGTATGATGAATTGTCACTGTAGACATCAATACGGCTATAGCGGTCTTGCAGCATTTCGCTGATTTTCCTGACCTCGCGTCTGAATTGCCATGCCTGAATGAGCCCGGCTATGATGTTCCTTCTGTAGCCAACGTCAGGCAGGGGCAAAAACAGGTC
>CAYOKF010000175.1:0-3803 GCA_964404475.1 uncultured Dehalococcoidaceae bacterium
CATCACGGCCTTAACCGGAATTTCACGGCTGATATCACCAATGCCGCCTTTAATATAGTTAAGGAAGCTCTGGATAATATCTCCTGCAACTCTAATAACACCGAAGTCACGGTCCAGATCTGGATTGAAAAAGAACTGCTTAACATCTGGATAGATAACTATGATGTTAGTTCGTTAACATCTACCCCTCCGGGAAATATCAAAAGTATCGAAGAACAAGTTCCTGCACTTGGCGGTAAACTGGTTATTGATTCTTCTTCAGGATCTGGCACACGTCTGGTAGTTGAACTGCCTTTGCTGGGAAATTCGGAGGAATTGTAAGCTTGCCCGCAAGTTAGCTTTGCTAACAGCCAGGTATCAACTTTCTAGTGAACCCGAGGCTACTGCAATTAATCCTTTTTCAATCGCAGTAGCTACCGCTTCCGCCCGATTTTTAACACCCAGCTTTTCCACCATTCTTCTCAGGTGAGCCTTTACCGTGGCCTCACTAACGTAACAGCGGCTGGCAATCTCCTTGTTACTGTAACCGTGGGCGACAAGATTCAGGATTTCTTTCTCGCGCTGGCTCAATTGGTCCTGCCGGTTTGTCTCCCTGAGAGTGGAGTCAAATGCCCTGGCTACCTTTGAACTATAGACTACAGCACCATCAGCGGCCACCAGACGGATAGCATCCAGCAACTGAGATACTTCTGAAGCCTTGGACAGGTAACCCCTGGCACCGGCACTGATTGCTTTCAGAAAGTCATTTTCCCGGTTGGAATCGGTAAGGACAAATATCTTAGCTTTATTGTACTTCTCCTGTATCATTGCCAGGTCTCTTGAATTGTCATCCCCCCCACCGAAAGCATCCACTATCACAATGTCCGGCTTCAGCTCAGCAATTTGGGACAAAGCATCCTGTGCATTATCAGCATCACCAACAACCTGAAAGCCTGTACTCTTTTCTAATACGGATGCTAGCCCCCTCCGCATAACAGGGTGGTTATCTACAAGGAATACCTTAATCATGACTAACTTCCTAACACTGCGCCACAACGTAATTAGTTAGAAATTACATCCCACCTATACAATAAGCACTTTTACAATACCTTAAAGTGGCGCCAAAGGTACGATACAGTTGCCTATTCCTATTTCCGGCGAAATATACTGTTATTCCACCGAATATATTATTGTGTCTTTGAAGCCTTCCAACAAGGAACAAATGTATGAATCTTCAAATAAAAAGAACTAATGTTAATACACAAAAGTATAATATTTAATACATATTTGATAACTGTTTTATCCTTTATAACTAAGCATAATTGCCTATATTACTAGCTTTTATAGGTAAGTCTATTGACAATTGGCGAATAAACATATATCATTGTTAGTCTAACCTATAAACAATTCTTCCGGTTATATCCTTTGGAACTAAATATGAATAAGATCAGATTGCTCATTGCTGATGACCACCCGACATTTGGCAAGGGATTATGCCAGCAGCTTCAGGATGAAGAAGACCTGGAATGTGTGGGGATAGTGTCAGACGGCACCCAAGCCATCAACCTGGCCAAAAAGGAAAAGCCAGACGTGGCCTTGATTGATGTCAGCATGCCTAAATTGAACGGCACCAAGGCAGCCAAGGAAATCCATAAACACTGCCGGAACACGGCGATAATTATGCTCAGCGCTTTTGATTACGAAGCCTATATACTTGCCTCGCTACGTGCCGGAGCCAGAGGATACCTCTTAAAGACAGCACCCCTGGATAAAATCGTGAGTGCCATCCGGTTAGTACACAAGGGAGAGAGTGTGCTTGATGTAAGAGCTACCGATAAAATTGTGCACTACCTGCAGCCAAAGGAACATGACAATAATGGGCGCAGCGGCATACGCTTTGACATGTTACACCCCCGTGAGCTGGAAATAATTGAATTGGCAGCGAAAGGGATGAGCAATAAGGAGATTGCTAACATTCTTGTGATCAGTGAACGGACCGTCCAGACACACCTGGTAAACATATTCAGAAAGCTGGGGGCTAACTCACGTACGCAAGCCGTGCTCCATGCATTAAGAGAAGGCTGGATTGAGCTTGAAGAAACCCATAGAAAGATATAATACATGCATTAACTCGCTAATGAGATGATGCGTGTGGAATCTATATTCAAATAGATGACAAGACATCAGCTACTTCCAAATCCAAGCGCGTTATTGTTAGAGCAATATAGAAATGACATTAAGGCTAAAGCTTTACCTGATTCTTGGCCATACTTTCCTGTTACTGATAATATTTCAATACTTAACCCTGCGCTACCAATTCATTGAATACAACCTTGGTTATATTACCTACCTGTTTGTCATCGGCACTAGCCTGATCTTTCTCGCTTTAGCTGTTGTATTAATAGAATTTTTCCTGCTATCCAAATTTCATCACCTCGGTAGAAGCATACCCAACATCATCAGGCTTTTTGAAGGACTGGTGCATCATTCAGAGACAGGGAAGGATAAAATACCACAGTTTACAGACCAGTTCCTTCAAAAACTGGAGGAAATGAAAATACCCGGAGACAATCTGAAAAACAGCCAGGATACCCTGACCGTGGATAAAAAATTTTCCTCCGTGGGAAGCTGGGATCTGGATCTCAAAACCGGTAAGGTGCGCTGTTCGGAAGAAATGTACCGTATCACCGGCTTAGAAGCTAACAATATTGGTTCCAACTACGCCTTTATGGCCAATATCATTCATCCGGAGGACAGACAAACGGTAAAGAAGACCCTGCAGACGGCCTTACTTGAGAATACGTTATGCAGTATTGATTACCGCGCCATCGTTCCCGGGGGATCCCAGCGGCCTCTACACGCCGAGGGAGAAGTTCACTACGACAAAGATAACCAGCTATTCAATATAACCGGCGTACTCTATGACATTTCCCGGCAAAGGACTCTGGAAGAGCTAGAACTAATAAATAAAGAGCAGGGCTTTAGCATACTAGATGTTAATCCCAATCCGGTATTCGTTATTGATAACAACATGAAAGTACAATACTTAAATGAAGCATTTGTAAAGTCCACGGGCTACTCCGCCGAGGATGTTCTAGGCACGAAGCCACCATATCCATGGTGGCCGGAAGACCTGCATGAACAATACACCAGGCAATTATCAAGAGAGATGCGCGGCAGAATTAAGAAAAGTACCTGCCAGTACAAAAAGAGTAATGGCCGGAGTATCTGGTTTGAAGTGACTCCCAGATCATTGCTAGATGATAAAGCTGGGTATTATTTCATGTACTTGACTGATATCACCGGTCAAAGACGCATCGAGCAGAATAAGCAATTCTTTTTATCAGAAATAACCAGGGCCCAGGAGGAAGAGCGTAAGCGCATAGCCTTAGAAATACATGACGATATAATCCAGGATATAGCCTCACTCAGCCTTGAAATCGACGCTTTGGGCAAAGACAAAAACAGATTGCGCGATGACCTGCCCGAAACGCTGCAAACCTTAAGAAACGAAGTCCAGGATGCAGTAAAAAAATTGCGCCTGTTAAGCCATCAATTACACCCCAGTGTCATAGACCAGGGCCTCATTCCGGCATTGGAGACCCTGGTTCAGGAAACCAGTAAAGGACCTGATTTGAATATCCAGTTTATCACGCAAGGCGACGAGCAGCAACTGCCCGCGGAAGTGGCCATAAACCTGTTCCGCATTGCGCAGGAAGGGTTGAACAATGCCGTCAAACATGCCCATGCCGGCCAGATCAGGGTGGGGCTGTATTGCCAGTCAGGCCGGGTTACACTGATCATCAGCGACAACGGGCGGGGTT
>CAYOKF010000176.1:0-3788 GCA_964404475.1 uncultured Dehalococcoidaceae bacterium
CTCAGGGAACATAAGCCCAGCATCAATGACGATGATGTCATCCTCATACTCCATAACCATCAGATTCTTGCCGATCTCACCCAGACCGCCCAGGGGGATAATTTTCAATTTTGGCTTAGCCATAAATTTAAACCTCAAACAAGTTTAACTGCTGTGGCTCTGGTTCCGCATCCGGAATATTTCTAGCTTCAGTTAGCAGTGACGGAATCTTAAGCATATCGGCTTCTATCGCCTGGCGGAGACTCTGCTGGTGGAGAGCTGCCGCCGGGTGGTACATGGCATAATAAATGATGTCATCATGCTTCTGGGCGGTACCATGAACCCGACTGATGCTTTTACCCGGGAAAAATTTAGCCATTGAATAGCGCCCCAGGGTTACAATCATCCTGGGGCGGATTACCTCAATCTGACTATCCAGCCAGGGACGGCAGTTCTCAATCTCAGTGGGCAGAGGATCCCGGTTTGACGGCGGGCGGCATTTAATCACATTGGCGATATAAACCTGTCCCCGGCTCAACCCGATTGAAGCCAGCAGCTGATCCAGGAATTTCCCTGCTGGTCCCACAAATGGCCGCCCTTGCTGGTCTTCATGCCAGCCCGGGGCTTCACCAATAAACATGACCTCCGCATCTTCCGCCCCTTCACCAGGCACCACCTTGTTCCGGTATTTGGCTATCTCACAACGCTGGCAGCCTGCCATCTGCTCACATAATTCACCCAATGCTGACATCTCATTCTTCACCTGTTTTATTATATTACTTTTTCTCTGGTTATGATAACACCGCCAATATGTACAGTCAATTTGACGCCAAAAAGCGAAAGGAGTAAATTTGCCCGCAGAAAACCATTCTGGCGCTGGAGGAGTATGGAACCTCCCTCGTCCCACCAGGTGACAGGATATGATGAAATGTGAACACGTTTTAAGAGATGCTTAGAGCTTGACCAACTTGCAGGTTTGCACGTCAGGAATGGCAAGCATCTGCCGCTGCTGCTCCTCCAGCATGGGCTCATCCAGAGCCAGAACCATCAGGGCCTGTCCTCTGGGCTTAAGGCGCCCGACATGCATAA
This sequence comes from uncultured Dehalococcoidaceae bacterium, assembly GCA_964404475.1. Classification (GTDB taxonomy): domain Bacteria; phylum Chloroflexota; class Dehalococcoidia; order Dehalococcoidales; family RBG-16-60-22; genus CAYOKF01. Next base: position 1,069 of record CAYOKF010000176.1, read on the forward strand.
AGCTGATATCGATATCTGCGTCACCGGTTATTTTTCCCACAGCACCAATCAGTCCGGGACGGTCAATATGTTCACAGAACAGGAAATAACCCCCGGTAGGCACGATATCCAGCCAGTAGTCATTAATCCGCACCAGGTGTACCTCACCATTGATTACCGTGCCGGCAACGGTCAATTCGCCAGCGCTGGTAGTCACTCCCAGAGTGATAAGGCTGGCATAGTTCTCACAGGTAACCTCTTTCTGTTCCATTATGCTCAGTCCCCTACGCGCCGCTACCAGGTCAGCGTTGACCAGATTAATCCTGTCTTCAGATATCGCCTCCAGCAGTCCGCCCAGTACCGCTGCCTTGAGAGCACCGGTATCGTAACTGGTAATATCTCCCTGGTATTTAACCTGAATATCCCTCGTCTGTCCTTCGGCCAACTGGCTAACCAGCTTGCCCAGTATTGACGCCGCCTTAATAAAAGGCGACAGAACGGACAATGTTTCCGCCGAAACAAAGGGGGCATTAACCGCATACCGGGCAGGCTGCCCCTGCAAGATGTCCGTAATCTGGTCTGCCACGTCCCTGGCTGCCGTCAACTGAGCCTCGGTAGTGGAGGCACCCAGGTGAGGAGTAACAATAATATTATCATGCTCAAAAAGAATGCTCTCCGTGGTCGGTTCCGTGACAAAGACATCTACCGCCGCTCCGGCAACTCTCTTCTCCTTGATTGCCGCCACCAGTGCCTCCTCATCAATCAGCCCGCCACGGGCACAATTAATGATACGAACTGACGGCTTGACCATAGCCAGCTCTTTTGCCCCGATAAGCCCCCTGGTTTGAGCGGTCGCCGGTATATGCAAGGTGATAAAATCTGATTCCTTGAGCAGTTGTGGCAGAGTAACCAGCGCCACCTGAAACTTGCTAGCGTAATCTGCGGACACGAAGGGATCATGAGCAATGATTTTCATTTCCAAGCCCTGGGCACGCCTGGCAACTTCGGAACCAACGTTGCCCAAACCAACGATACCCAGCGTCTTACCCCTGAGCTCAACACCCATAAAATCACTCCGCCGCCACTGACCGCCTTTAAGGACAACGTTAGCCTGCGGAACGTTACGCGCCAGAGCCATCATCAAAGCCACAGCATGCTCGGCAGCGGAGACGGTATTACCGGTAGGCGCATTAACTACCACTATACCGCGCTGGGTTGCTGCCTCGACATCGATATTGTCAATGCCGACACCAGCCCGCCCGATAACCTGCAGCTTTTTGCCAGCCTGAATAACCTCAGCGGTAACCTGGGTTTGACTCCGCACCAGCAATGCCTCGTAGTCGCCAATGATGCCAATAATCTCCTCCGGTTTAAGCCCTGTCTTGACATCAACCTGAGCCACATTGCACAGCCCGGCAATACCCTCTTCTGAAACCGGGTCAGTAACTAATACCTTCATTGCTCCACCCTCAAATATATTAATGATTAACCGGCAGTCTCCACACAGATTACCCTGTAAAACCTGCCTTGGGCAGCGCTACCTTAAGGGCTGAGAGCACGTTTTCAATATCCGCCTCGTTAACCCAGCCCAGGTGGCCGATGCGAAATATCTTACCACTTAAGGTTTGCTGTCCGCCACCAAGCACTATCTGATGCTCTTCCCGCATGATGGTAACCAGTTTTTTGGCATCAAGGCCACCGGCAGCGGCCACGGCGGTGACCGTATTGGAAGCACGCGCTTCATCAGCAAACAGGGGCAACCCCAGCGCCTTAACCCCATCCCGGGCAACCCGGGCAATACGGGCATGCCGCGCGAGAATATTGGGCAGGCCTTCATCCAGCATCATCCTCAGCGCTACCGAAAGCCCGAACATTACTGACATCCCCGGTGTCCACGGCGTCTGCTTGAGTTCAGCATACTTCCTGGCACTGGAGAAATCCCAGTAAAAGCGGGGCATCTTCGCCTGCTCATGGGCCTGCCACCCTTCCGGGCTGACGCTGACAAAAGACATGCCCGGCGGTACCATCCACCCCTTTTGCGAGCCGGTTACGGTAACATCACAATGCCAGTCGTCCACCGGCAGGTTAATCGAACCCAGGCTACTGACGGCATCCACCAGCAGTAGTTTATCAAACTCCTTGACTACCGAGCTGATTGCTTCCAGGTCATTGGTGACGCCGGTGGAGGTCTCATTGTGAGTAACCAGAACTGCTTTGACTTCAGGGTTATCCTGGAGAGCCTTCCGCACCGCATCCGCATCAGCCGCCTTACCCCACTCGAACTGGAGGGGTATTACCTCAGCCCCGAATTTGCGGGCGATACTGGCAAAGCGCTCTCCGAAGACACCGATAGACACCGATAGCACGATATCTCCCGGAGATAGCATATTAACAATGGCTGCTTCCAGGCCACCGGTACCGGCGCCGGTAAGCAATAAAACATCGTTCTCGGTCTGGAAAAGTTGCTTGAGGTTGGCGATTACCTGTTCCTGTATCTGCCCGTATTCTTCACCACGATGATTTATCATCTGCTTGGTCATCGCCTGGAGAACCTCATCCGGGCACGGGGTAGGTCCTGGAATACGTAACTGTTCCATTTTGTCTCCCTCGCTATGTTATTTTATCAGTATTTATTACCCTTAAATAGCGGCGCTTGCCGACCTTGATAATGCTGCCATCTTCGTAAGGTGCGCCTTTGCTATTGATTTTCTCTCCATCAATGCTTACTGCCCCCAGGACAA